>JACDGP010000092.1 GCA_013821605.1 Herpetosiphonaceae bacterium | reverse complement strand
TCACGAGATTGCCTTTGGGAAAAATGGCATGGGCAACACGTGCGGTCTCTTCGGGAACCAGATAGGCGACCTGTGGTCGGAGTGACATGGCTGCCTCCTTGATGAAAAAGGTCAACGCGGAGAACAGGTCGCATGATACACCGGCACTGCCACTTTTTTAGCCAACTTTTCGGAGAATGGCTCCTAGCTGGGATTCGCCACCAATGTCAATCTTGGTGATTAAGATAGTGCGTTCCTAAACAATCGGGGTCGTTGACGCCAAATCGCCATCCTTCGTCCAGAAAAACATTCCCATTTGCCGCGTTTCAGAGACCTCGTCCCTAACTTCAACCCAGCCTCACCTAAAGTGCGGATGATCCCAAAAAATGCCACATGCCAGGATCGTTACACGCTTATCCTTTCGCCTCACAGGTCCAACCCCAGCCTCGACGCGATGCTCTCGGCATGCGCGTTGTCAGCACGGTTGAGCGCCGCAAGATAGCGCCCGGTCGTACTTAAGCTGGCATGGCCGAGGCGCGCTTGGATATCGCTGACCTTCGCACCCGAATCCTCCATCACCCGGGCAAAGGTATGGCGGAGGGTATGCACCTTCGAGGTGCCAAGTCGCTTCTCACAGATATCTGCAATCGACTGAATGCCCAGTGCCTTGCCCTGGCTCCCGTTCCGAGAGAAGGAGCGCCAAATTGCCGCGTCGTGTGGGAGATCTCCCAATGCCGGCCCATACGCCCGGTGCAGGTAGTGGAGGAGTGCCGTGCTGAGGGGAAGTGGCAGCGTATCATACATGACCTTGCCGCCCTTGGTTCTGCGCCAGTGGATCTGGACGCGGCCGTCACTGCCGATCCGGAGTGCCGACCAGCGCAGCGCCGCAAGTTCGCTCAAGCGGCGGCCGGTCTGGAGGGCCACCGCCAACAACGCATAGTCGCGCGCTCCAGTCGGGGTTGTACGGTCGATCTGCTTGAGCAGGTCCTTCATGTCGCCGGCGTCGAGTGGCTGTGCGCCGGCATAGGACTCTACCCGGCGACGCTCGACGCGCGTGATCGGATTGTCAGTGGGGAGCAACCGTTGCTGCGCGGCATAGCGGTAGAAGCTGGAGAGAATGGCGAGGCGACGATTATAGGTCGCGGGCGCGGGCTCGCCGTGGCCGGCCCACTGCTGAGCGAGCAGGGTGATCGCGACACCATCGCCGTCGAGATCGAGTCCGGCGTCAAGGACCAGCTTGCGAAAGGTGCTGATCGTCGCTGCGTAGGCCAGCCTGGTTTCGCGGCTGCCGCTGCGTCCGGCTTTGGCATGCAGCCAGGTCGCCAGCGCGAGGTCAACGCGGTTAACGTGCTCCGGCAGGAGAGCTCTCGACTGGTCATTGGGCTGGTCCATCGGTGCCTCGCTAGAGTACAAGTAATGTGCCTTACTTGTTGTATAGCACAGTTTCGGCGACGCTCCATAAACGCTACCAATTGTGTAATTGACATAACTAATACATAAACGAGGACCGAGTCGGGTCTACAGGCGTGGATCAGCTACAACGCTCATTCGTCACTTTTTTAGAACGGATCTTCGCAGTAGTCGTCACACCTGGCGATACATGCCTGCACTCGCGCGCCGTGGTAGGGTCTGATCGCTGAACATGCCCGACCGCTCCACGAGATCCATCCCGCCCACGCCCGGGAATCGGACCGGCGTACGAGAGGCATGACCGAAGTGATGTCCGTCAGACGGCGTGGGGCGGAACCTGCTCCTGGGACGGCCTTGACCGCACAGCGGTCACGTTCGTTCGCGTTAGCAGCCGCAGGGCAAACGTCGCGATCCAGGCCATGTACGTGATCAGAGCGACGCGTTGGATCAGGCCGAGCCAGGCGTGCAGTCCGCTGGTGGAGAGCTGGCCAGCTTTCATCAGGACGACGGCCACGACAATGATCACGCCCGCAGCAAGCGTCCACCAGTGCAGAGGGTGCCAGGTGGGATCGTCGCGGAAGCGGCGGAAGAACACGAAGCAACTGATGGGCGCGAGCGAGAAGACCACTGCGCCGAAGATGCCGTGGAGTATACCATGCAGCGTAACTGGCGCCGCTGTCGACGGCTCGGTGACGAGCGGGCCGGAAATGAGCAAGCAGCACGCTATAATGGTGAGCAGGAGCGGCCCTGCTTTGGATGCCTTCCCCTCCCGGAACTGGGCCGCAACGCCGCGGGCGAACACCAGCAGCAATCCACCGGTGATCATGAAATTGGCGATCTGAACCCAGCCGCGCGGGCCGAGCGACAGCTCACTGACAAAGGTGCTGATGGGGGAATAATTCGGACGCAGCCGGCCCTCGATCATGAAGACCAGCACAAACAGCGCTGGCCCAACAATGCCTGCCCAGGCAGCTCCCCGGTTTTTCATCAGGCTCCCTCCGTGTTCGTCTCGGGTGATATCATAGACCAGTTTGCACAGAAATGTTCATTGTGATTCGCTTGATGACCATACCCGCTGCCGGATGCTCCACCTTGCTCCTTGCCACGGCCCCCCACTGCTGCCAACACGAGTCCTGACACGCGCGGGAAAGCAACGCGCGGGTGCACCGCCGCAGTGACCGTCTAGCTCGTTGCACCCGCTTGGGCCGCACGTTTTCAACGCGTTTGAGACAACGCAACCGCTGTCCCGATCGCCACCTGATCCGCAATCCACCGTCGATCCCCAATGATACGATGATCGCGAGCAGTCTCTACCACTCCCTCCTGTTGTATGATCCAGGAGACGAAGAGTGACCCCGAACCATGGGTCACCACGAAGGACTATTGACGATGATCGAATTTCCTGTCGGAGATACGAAAGGCCAGGGCTACCTTGCGGCGCCAGCAGCAGGTGACGGACCAGGCGTGCTGGTGCTGCATGCTTGGTGGGGATTGAATGAAGCATTTACAGGCGTGTGCGATCGGCTCGCAGCGGCTGGATTCGTGGCATTTGCGCCCGATATGTACGGCGGCAAGATTGTGAACACGATCGAGGACGCCGAAGCGGCGGTCGGCGCGGTGGATTTCCAGGCGACAGCGACCCTGGTGAGCGCGGCAACTGATGCGTTGCGTGCACATCCCGCGACCACGGGCGATGCGCTCGGCGCGATGGGCTTTTCGTTTGGTGCGGCGTATGCACTGGGGCTGGCGACGTCGCGTCCTGATGCGTTCCGTGCGGTCGTCGTCGTGTATGGTGGCAATGGCGGCCTCGACGTCGCCGACTACGTCCGCGCACAGGCATCTTTTCAAGGTCACTTCGTCCCTGGCGACGCGTGGGCCGAGCCTGAGCCGACGCTGGCGATGCGCGACATTCCGGCGGCTGGGAGGTCGTTCGAGGTGTTCCAGTACGAAGGGATGAAGCACTGGTTTATCGAGCCAGACCGTCCTGAATACGACGCTGCGACCGCTGAACTGGTATGGCAACGCACGATCGCGTTCTTGCGGGAGCAGTTAGGCTGAGGCGTGGCTGGCGTACTACGCTTGGCGTACGATCAGGGTCTCGCTCCAGGACACCTAGCCATATGAGACTCTCTCATGTAACAGCCGTCTCCGGGCTGTCGGAAACGAGGACAAAGCCCAGTTCTTTCGCGCGACGTGTCAGGTTGCGGACGACGCGCTCTTTGTGCTGCTGTTCATAATAGTCTTGTCCCGCATCGACGTACTCCGTGCCATGCGTCAACATACTATAGACCAGCCGCGCCAGTTTGTGCGCCGTTGCGGTCACCGCCTGCGGCTTCCCCAATCTGGCCGTCATCCGCCGCAGATAGGCACCCAATGCACTGCGACTCCGATATAGGCTGGTCGCGGCCAGGCGCAGCGCCGCCGCTGCGCGATTGGCGGTTGGCTTCGATTTCGTGCCGAGCACGCGGCCACCCGAAATCTTGGTCCCCGGACACAGACCCAGCCACGAGGTGAAGTGCTTCACGCTCTTCCAGCGGCTCATATCCGTGCCAATTTCCCCCAGCACGGTGAGCGCCGTGACCGCATCAATCCCATTGATGCGCGTGAGGTCCACGCCGGTCAGGCGGTACAGCTCGGCATGGGCATCAAACTGGAAGGGATTGCCGGTGCGCTGCCGCGGCTTGGCGGGGGTGGGGCAGGGGCTCGGTGCCACCGACGAGAAGGTGGCCAGGTACTGCGCAATCTGCCGGTCACAGGCGACGATCTGCGCTTGATAGGTTTCGTACAAGGTGACGGCCTGCTGTAAGGCAAACAGATGCTCGACCCGATAGGTCCCCTGGAGGCCTTGGGCGATGACCTCGGCACTGTGCTTGCAGCGATAGTCGCGGAGTGCGGCCAGCACCTGCGGGTCACGTTCGCCGGCGAGGAGCGCGTGGATGATCTTGAGACCAGTGGTGCCGGTGATGTCGGCGACGACCTGATGGAGTAACACATTCATCTGCTGCAGGGCTTTCTGCATGTGCTGAATATGCATCGCCGCCCCCTGGACCAACATCGCCCGCTGGCGCAGGTAGCTGCGCAAGACGACAATCTCATCGGCCGGTCGAAAGGCGCCGCTGAGCAGACCGTAGGTGTGGAGTTGTTGGAGCCATTGACAATCCAGCACATCCGACTTGCGGCCACTCACGTTTTTCACATGTCGGGCATTGACCAGCAACACCTTGAAGCCACGCTCGTCCAGCAGTTCAAACACCGGAATCCAGTAGACCGCCGTGGATTCCATCACCACGGTGTCTACGCCACAGCTGCTGAGCCAATCAGCAAGTCGGTGGAGGTCGGCCGTGAAGGTGGCGAACTGCCGCACTGGCTGCGGATCACGGTCGGGCGGCACGGCGACAAAATGCGCCGTTGAGCCGATATCAATCCCGGCGGCGTTGAGATTGAGGTGCTGCAAGTGGGCTGGCAGCGACTGGGGTGCTGCGGACGCGGCTGGGGCGGTGCGATGGCGGGCCATACCAGTCTTCTCCTGTGTGTAGGAAGCGAGCGTCTACCGGCGCAGGGATGACGTGATGAACCACTCTCTCATGCGGGATCGCAACGCGTCACCAGTGATCTGCTCGTCACATCCCTGGGACCAAGCTCCTAAGCGGGCAGAACGCACCATGGGATCGTCGGTCTTGACAACCGGTAGAACGCGGCTAGAATACCGCAGGATGGGATGCAGCGTGGCTGTTACTGCCCGTTCTGGTGCCCCACCGGGGCGTGAAAAGCTCCTATGTAATGCGGTAGAGGGTGCATTCCCAGCCCTTTACTGTATGCAGGGCTTATTATGAACACCGATTTATCCCAGTTCGCTATTATTTGTCAGTGCCCAGCCCCTACGCTGGTGCAACATATCCCCAGCTGCACAGACAGTGACCCTAGGGCTGTCCTAGCTACTTCGTTCATGCGCGTTGTCATATCACCCAGGGTGTAGCCAAACATGGTGTGTTCGGCCTCGTTCCATCCGGCCCCGACCCCCAGGATCATCCGACCGTTGCTCAGATCGTCAAGCGCCATGGCCTGCCGGGCCACCAGGACGGGATCACGAATCGAGAGCGGCGCCACCATCGAGCCAAAGTGGAGCCGCTCACTATGATCGGCCAGATAGGTGAGCGCCACGATCAGTTCGAGCGAATCCTGTGCTGGGGGATCCTGCATCACCAGGTGATCGGAGACAAACAGACCCGTGAAGCCAAGCTGCTCGACCTCAGCGATCAGCCGCTTCCAGTGCCTCCAGTTCAGGCCGAACCAGCCTTCAATAGAGAGTGATATCGCGACCATGATCTACCCTGCGTTGCATGACAACCGCTGTTGTTAGGGACGCGCTTCGAGCACCATATTGAACGGTGTCTCGGTGGCGCGACGGAAGCGGGTGAAACCGCCCTTCGTCACCACCTCGCGCAGCTTCGCTTCGCCCGCCTGCGCGCCTAAACCCAGACCTACCTCCTGGCTGAGCGAAGACGGCACACAGATCATCGTGGACGCAGCATAATAGATGCGGCCCACCGGATTCAAGTTGCCGGCCAGGTCATCCTGGGCGTTGGGCTCGACAATCATCCAGGCGCCGTTTGCGTTCAGGCTTTCTCGCACATGCGCCGAGGCACCAACCGGGTCGCCCATGTCATGCAGACAGTCGAAGAAGGTCACCAGATCATAGTTGGCGCCCGGATAGCTCTTCGCCATAGCGACGTCAAAGGTGACGTTGGCAACGCCCTCTTCTTTGGCCAGTTCACGCGCTCGGTCAATCGAGGCCTGATGATAGTCAAAGCCGAAGAAGTGTGTATTTGGGAACGCTTGCGCCATCACAATCGTGGAGATGCCATGACCACAGCCCACATCGGCCACTTTCCCACCTGCCTGCAGCTTCGCCACCACCCCATCCAGAGCGGGCAGCCAGGTCGAGACGAGATTGGCGCGATAGCCCGGGCCGAAGAACTTCTCCGTCCCGCAGAACAGGCAATTGCACTGCTCGCCCCAAGCGAAGCCGTTGCCGGTGCGAAATGCCTCGGCCATACGCGGCACAGAATCGTAGACCGCCTGCAATATGTGGAAACCACCCGTCATCATCGCCGGACTATCGGCCTGAGCAAAGACCATCGCCTGTTCCGGCGACAGGTGAAATGTCCTGGCGGTCGCGTCATAGTCGATGTACCCGGATGCCGCCTGTCCCGCCAGCCATTCGCGCACATAGCGCTCCGCCGTGCCGGTGCGTTCGGCCAATTGCGTCGGCGTAAGGGCGCCGCCCGCAGCCAACTCTTTGTACAGGCCGAGTTGATCGCCGAGGATCACACCGGCACCGACAAAGGCCGCGCCTAGTTCCGTGACCACCTTGCCCAAGAGTTCATTGAGCTTTCCTTCGTTGATCGCCATCGGGTTGCTCCTTTTTGAACACGCGTTGGTTACCCGGAGATACAGACGTGAAGATGAATGGGTTGTTCGCCTGTGATCTGCTACAATCGTAGCGACATGCCGCTGTCCAGAACAAGTACCTTTCTTGTCCAAACCCTGGACACTTTCTCGTTGTTTGGGGTCAAGTCAGAGAAGGACGCGATGATGAGCCATCCATTTGGCGATCTCCTGAGCCGGTATCTCCACCGCAAACATGGCCTGACCCAATCCAAGCTGGCGGAGGGCATCCTGCAAGACCCTTCAATCATCACGAAGATGTGCAAGGGCCAACGACTGACCGGCATCCAGGCGCGCGAACGGGTGGTGGGGATTATTGGCTGGCTGCGCGCACAGGCAGCCATCGAGACGGGGACGGAAGCGAATGCCCTGCTTGCTGCCGCAGGTATGGCGTCCCTGCGTAGGGACGAACCGCACGAACATGCGCTCCTGCAGCAGCTCCAGCCTCAGCCGCTTCCCACGCTCTCCCCAGCGCTTCTCCCATCATCGGCGACGACCAAGCGGACGAACCTGCCCGCCGCGCTGACCAGCTTCATCGGTCGTACGCATGAACTGGCTGACGTTGCCCAATGCATCGCCATGCAGCGTTTGGTGACGCTCACAGGAGCGGGCGGCGTGGGCAAAACACGCCTGGCAACCGAGACCGGCATCCGGTTGGTGCGGGGGCTCGACGCGAGCGCCTTTGCCGATGGCGTATGGCTGGTGGAACTGGCGGAGCTGTCGCAGCCACCCCTGGTGGCGCAGGCGCTTGTGCGTCTCTTCAAACTGCCGGAGCAGCTTGGTCAAACACCCCTTGAACTGCTGCAGGAGTATCTCGCGGACAAGCATCTGCTGCTGATCCTCGACAACTGCGAACATCTCGTGGACACCTGCGCCGACGTTGTGGAGCGCCTGTTGCGCCACTGTTGGCGCCTGCATGTGCTGGCGACCAGTCGTGAGGAGCTGCGCATTCCCGGCGAAACGATCTATCCGGTCCTGCCACTGACGCTGCCAGACCCGCTGGAGCACAATCCCGAGCAGCTGCTCGCCGCCCCTGCGGCTCAATTGTTCGTGGAGCGGATCGGCGCCGGCCATCGTACGCAGCAAGCATATCGGGAAGACGCGGCTACGATCGCCCACATCTGTCGCCAACTGGACGGCATTCCACTGGCGCTGGAGTTAGCCGCGCCGCTCACCCACAGCATGTCATTGATCGAGATCGTCGATCAACTGCATAATCAGATGGCGATTTTGACCAACACGTACCGCACAGTCATCCCACGCCATCAGACGATGCACCATGCGCTCGTCTGGAGCTACCGGTTGCTGGCGCCGGCTGAACAACAGCTGCTGGCCAGGGTCGCGGTCTTCGCCGGCGGATGGATGCTGGAAGCCGTGTACGCTGTTTGCGACGGCACACCGACGGCTGATCTGCTCCTAGCCCTTCAACAACTAGTCGCAAAATCGTTGGTGCTGGAGGAAGACCTCGACGGCAAGCGGCGCTATCGGCTGTTGGAGCCGGTGCGCCAGTTTGCGCGCGCCCAATTGGCTGCCAGTGGCGAGCAGGATTCACTGCGTCGCCGGCATGCCTCCTATTATCTCCAGCTTGCCGAACTGGCCGCACCCTATCTCAGGTCGGGCGCACGGGCCACGTGGGAGGATCGGCTGGCGACTGAGCATGAGAACCTGCGGGTAGCACTGGCGTGGAGTGAGGCGCAGCCGGATGGGGCTGAAATGATGGTGCGACTGGCGACTGCTCTTGGTCTGTTCTGGAGCGCTCGTGGTCATGCTGGCGAGGGATTAGGGTGGCTGGAGCGTGGCCTGGCGCGTGCAGGGAGCGCGACGCCAGCCAGCGATACGGCTGTTGCGGATACCGCGCTGAGTGCGCCGTTGCGGATGGCGGCGTTAGCCCAGGGAGGGTCCTTAGCCTACTTTAGGGGCGATTTTCCACGCGCACGGGCCCACTGCGAGCAAAGTATTGCACTGTATCGGGAGCATGATGACCAGCGCGGGCTGGCCTACGCGTTGTCGTACCTCGGCTGGGCTGAGGATGACGAGGCGAACGACCGTGCGCCGGGCCGCGCGGCGCTTGCGGAGAGCGTTGCCCTCTTCCGGCAGGTGGGCGATCGCTGGGGCTTGGCGGAGACACTGCGCGTGCTGGGGATGTACACGCGGTGCCGGGGGGCCTATGCCGAGAGTGCAGCGTACTACACGGAGTGTCTCGCACTGTATCGTGCCGAGGGCGACGAAGATGGCATAGCGTGCGCGCTCCTTGAGCTTGGTACCAATGCCCTCCATACGAGTGAGGGACTCCGCGCCGTCGGCCTGCTGGAAGAAAGCACCCGGCTGTTTCCTAAGGGACAGGGCCTTGGGCTGGGATGGGCGTTGATCCATCTGGCAGAAGCCCGTCGTGTGGTGGCTGCGACGGCTGATACGCAGAATCAGGCGGGGAGCAATGATCTCGCGATCACCGCGCTGTGGGAAGCGGGCCTGATCGTGCTGCGAGAAATCGAGGCCAGCGCTTCCCTGGCGCAGGCGCTGTTAGAAACCGGACAGATGGCCTATGAGCAGGGCGATGATCAGCGTGCGGCGAGCCTGCTGGCCGAAAGTATCTCCCTGATGCACACCCTGGGTTGGCAGCACACACTGGCGGCTGCGTTGGACGCGCGAGCGGCGCTGGTGGATCATGGGAGCCTACCAGCCAGGACAGGTATTAAACTGGCGGCTGCGTTGGACGCGCGAGCGGCGCTGGTGGCAAGCGGGGCGGAGACCGAAGACGCGGTGCGTGCCGCACAGTTGTGGGGCGCCGCTGCGCGCTTACAGCTATCAGATATGCTACGCCTGTCCCCCGTGCGCCGCGCGCGCGCCGGACACGCCCAGGACACCGTCCGTGCCCAACTGGGAGCGGCCCACTTTGCAACTGCCTGGGCGGAAGGGCAGGCGCTGAGTCTGGACCAGGCCGTTCTGCTGGCCCTCGCACCGCGAACCGCACAACCAGCGGCGCCGGGTACAGCCCCGTCCACTCCGCCGCAGGCAGCGCCACTGCCGACAGCGCTGGCCCATCCGGCAGGTCTGCCCGACCGTGAGGTGGAGATTCTGCGGCTGCTCGCCCAGGACCTCACCTACGCCCAGATCGCGGAGCGGCTGATCATCAGCCCGCACACAGTCAACGCCCATTTACGCACGATCTACAGCAAGCTGGGCGTGACCTCGCGCGGTGCTGCCACGCGCTTCGCCGTCGAGCACCACCTCGTCTAAGCGCATCCCCGTCGTCTGCTCCATCCGGCCGGATCGTGGTCGCTCGTCGCGATCCGGTCCGCTGCTCCCTGCTCACTAGTGAATCCTCGCGAGGGCGTTGCCAGCACCTGATCGACACGTCATTCCTGATAGCGAACGTCAATAGCGGGCGCTCGCGATGTACAGCCATGCCGTGGAGCGTATTGTAGACACAGCGAGAGACGTGACGACAGCAAGCAACAACAATGACCCGGAGGTGAGGACCATGGATTGGGGCTTGTGTAGCATTGGACCGAAAACTAGGATGAGCCTAAAATGATGCCGTACAGGCTCCACTGACGAGGTGCAACAGGGTGGCTTCGCACGCTTTACGATTCTGTCGTGGGTTTTTAGGAGTTTGCGCGCTCGTTTGCCCGATCCGAACCCCCGAGATCTCGTTCACATGGCCGCTCCAACGGCTTGTACTCCCGACGGAAAGGCCATTCTGACGTGAGTTTCGTCCCATCGCAGCCTTACTCCCCATGTGCATGGCCCTATCCTAGTTTTCGGTCCAATGCTACACAGACCCCTGGATGGAGGTTACGACGTGCGACGATACTGATAGAGCGTTTCGCGGCTGATGCCTAACTCCTGAGCAAGCTGCGTCCGTGCTTCGCCAGCAGCGGCACGAGCTTTCAGCCAGAGGACGGTCAACACGGATCCAAAGGATCTACATGATCGCAATGCCGCACAAGAGATGCACGATCGCTCCGACCGATGCGCCTATACTCATCCCCCACTCCTTCTTCCCCACCGCAATGACGACATCCACGATTTGAATCACTGCCGCAGTGAAGAGGACCCACGCGACAGCCGGCCCTCCAGGCCAAAACGGCAGGATGCCGGCGGCGAGCCCGAACGGAATGGAGCGCGCAGCATACATACGCACGTAGAATATCTCACTGCGTCCAACATGACGCGAGCCAGAGAAAGATGCCGGTCGGATAAGCGCCATCACTGCCGCCGCTGCTGAAGCGAGGGAGACGAGGAGATTCAGAAGAAGAAGGATCGTTTGCATGGTCAGCACCTTTCTTGGAGCAGAGACCGAAGTTCGTAATCGGCACGAGCGAAAGCTGCCGGCGCTCGGCCCACGTGTCCCTCCATCAATGAGTTCAAAAGCCCCATAGTCCAACGATCTCTGTCGGCTCCAGTTACTGTGACAACACCCCCAGACTGAATGGGCGGCTCAGTTGACCCTACTGCCGTAAGCCGGCCTGACGCGCGACTAAACGATCAACCCACCGGCGTGGCAGTAAGTTGGGCAGAGTCCAATTCATTAGTTTTTGTGGGACCACGGCGTATCTAACGCGAGGACTGGCCGTCGTGAGGGCCGTAACAACAACTTCTCCGATCCGCTCAGGTTTGTAGCCTTTTCTGCCGTCAGCAACCATGTAGCCAATAAAATGCTTCAGGGCCTTGGCGTAAGGAGTCGCAGCGTAGGTCTTCATTGTCTTGTCTTCAGCAGACTCCGCTTTGTCCCACGTCGGTGTAGCGATCGAGCCCGGAGCGACAATGATCACATCGATGCCAAAGAGCATCAACTCTCTGCGCAAAGTCTCAGAAATTCCCTCCAGCCCGTGTTTGGCGGCGACATAGGCCCCCAAAAACGGCACGCCCATTCTGCCGCCGACGGAACTGATATTGACGATGCGGCCGGCCTTACGGGATCCCTTCGAGCGGAGCAGCGGTGCGAAAGCCTGGGTCACGATGAGCGGCCCGACAAGATTGACCTCCAGTTGCTGTCGAAAATCTTCGATGGGCTGATAGAGCAGCGGACCGGTAACGGCATTGCCAGCATTATTGACAAGTCCTGCGAGGCTTTCGCCGCCCAACAAACGTTCGACCTCGGCGGCGGAGCGTCGCACCGCCGCCTCGTCTGTTATATCGAAAAGAAGGGGCGTAAAGGCTTGGCCGAACTCGGCTTGGAGGCGTACCGCATCGTTTTCCTGCCTTACGCTGCCGAATACTCGAAACCCCTGTTTCAAAAGAACCTTTGTGATGCCCCACCCGATCCCAGACGAAACACCGGTAACTACGACGCTGTTCATACTCATCCCTCTCTTTTCGTTCGCGTTTCAGAACGCCATGGTGGATTCTTCACGATGTTGTACGGCGTTCACCTTGATAATGGTCAATGTACACCTTTACAAGACACTCGTCAAGATGTACACTGCTATCTAATGCCGTTTCCGTCAAAAACCAACCGTGAAGCCATTCTGGACGCCGCAGTGAAGCAGGTCGAACGAGAGGGTCTTGCCAAGCTGTCCTTGCGCTCGCTCGCGAGTTCGTTGGAACTTGCCCCGAATGCGCTTTATCGTTATTTTGCCAATCGGGCTCACCTAGAAGCTGCCATTGCAAATGAAGGCGCTTCGCAGTTGCACGCTACCTTAGTCCATGCCGCTTCCGAAGGTGATGCCGAACAAGCAATCCGGCGCGTCGCGCAGGCATACGTGGATTTCGCTCGGAACAATCCGGCCCTTTATAGCGTCCTGATGACGCCTATGGCAACGTGGGGCGAGGAAACCTCCGCTCATGACGAGATGTGGGTGTTTACAGTTGGCTTGATGGGCAGGCTCACGGGAGCGCGACAGGCACCTGAAGCGGCGGTGGCACTTTGGGCTTTCTTGCACGGCATTGTCACGTTGGGTCAGGCTGGTGTCTTCGGCCCACAAAAACCGCCTGCGGCATTCCCTTACGGATTGGATGCTTTTCTAGCGGGTCTACCCCGATTTCAAGCATAAGATCGTCAGTCGCGAGCGGACCTGTTAACTCCAACTAGTCATCGGCGCTTTGAGGTCGTCCGAGATCCACAGAAATTGGCCGGCGACATCGGCCGCATCCTCGCTCATCAACTGCAATACCAGTTCAACTGCCTTCGTGGGTGGGTCACCGCCGGTCTCCTCCACCCAGTTTGCCCAGGTGAGCCACCCCACCGCCATGCTCACCCAGACGGAGTTGTGGTGGCTACCAGCTTCATCTGCCGCAAAAAAGACTGCACGCGGCAGCTCGCCACCACAGGGTTACGACGTGCGCAGATACTGATACAGCGTTTCACGGCTGATACCAAACTCGTCTGCAAGTGATGTCTTTGCCTCGCCGGCAGCGACACGGGCTTTGAGCTCGGTAATTGCATTGGCTGAAAGCGCCTTTTTCCGGCCCTGATAGACGCCACGCTGCTTCGCGACGGCAATGCCTTCCCGTTGGCGCTCGCGGATCAACGCCCGCTCGAACTCAGCAAACGCGCCCATCACCGACAGCAGCAAGGTGGCCATGGGCGAGTCCTCGCCGGTGAAGGTCAGCTGTTCCTTCACGAATTCGATGTGCACCCCGCGCCGAGTGACCTGCTGCACGATCTGGCGCAGATCATCCAGGTTGCGTGCCAAGCGGTCCATGCTATGCACCACAATGCTATCACCGGCCCGAACGAACGTAAGCAATGCTGCAAGCTGCGGCCGCTGCACGTCCTTACCCGAGGCTTTGTCGGTGAAGACCCGATCCAGCACGATACCTTCTAATTGTCGTTCCGGATTCTGGTCGAAACTACTGACGCGGGTATACCCAACGCGTTGCCCAGCCATGGATACCTCCAAACTGTCAGGATAGATTCTGTGACCTTTGGAGGAAGTTGTCAAGAAATACGAAAAACAACCCTATTCTGACGCATTTTCGTGCCGATCCTGACGTCAGCTTGGAGTATACTCCAGACTGACGTATCATAATGCTGCTCGGGCTGTTTGCTCACTTAGGATGGCGGAACGTTGCATCGGCGTTGCGCACGACCACCTTTCAGCTTGAGCGTGCGCTTGCTCGTCTCTCACTTCAACTCGCACCATGACGCCGACTTTGCAACAGCCATGGATGGAGTGCGCCATCGGGTTTACCTCCTCCTTTGTTAGCAGCACGGGCATGGGCATCCTTCGCACGACTGCGATCTGCACATGCTTCAGTGCTGGACCAACGGCAGATAGACCGCATACTGTGGTGGAACATTAGTCGCGGTCGGCGTGCTGGTCGTGGTCGGCATGGCAGTCATCGTTGGCGTCGGTGTACTTGTGGTGGTTGTGGTTGGTGTGCTGGTTGGTGGCATAGACGTGGCAGTCCCGGTGGCCGTGCTGGTCGGCGTACTGGTCGTCGGCCCAGGCGTGGTCGTCTTGGTCGGGCGTGGGGTCCTCGTCGGCATGGCCGTCTTGGTCAGCGTTGGTGTGCTAGTTGGCGGCACAGACGTGGCAGTCCCGGTGGTCGTGCTGGTCGGCGTACTAGTCGGCGGCATGGCCATTCCATACAGTTCCGCACTTGCGATGGGGCCGAAGTTATTCGAGCCGCCAACCGCGAGGACCTGACCATTTGGCAGTAGCGTCGCCCTGTGCTCGTTGCGGTGGGTCTTCATGCTGCCGGTCAGTGTCCATGTGCCCCTGCTGAGGTCGTACAGTTCCGCACTCGCGAGGACGATGATGTTGTCACCATAGCCACCAGCGACGAGGACCTGACCGTTGGACAGGAGTGTTGCTGTGTTTCCATCGCGGGGCGTCGTCATGCTGCCAGTCGGTGCCCATGTCCCGTTACTGGGGTCGTACAGTTCCGCACTCGCGAGGCTGCTGCCGCTGGTACTCCCACCACCAGCGACGAGAACCCGACCATTCGGTAGCAGAGTCGCTGTGTGATTATAGCGGGCCGTGGTCATACTTCCGGTCAGTGTCCATGTTCCACTGCTGGGGTTGTACAGCTCCGCACTCGCAACGGCAATGACGTTACTACTTATCCCACCGCCGGCGACGAGGACCTGACCGTTGGGCAACAGCGTTGCTGTGTGATTATAGCGGGCGGTAGTCATGCTGCCGGTCAGTGTCCATGTGCCACTGCTGGGGTCGTATAGCTCCGCACTCGCGATGGGGGTGAAGTTGCTGCCAAAGCCGCCTACAACGAGGACCCGTCCATTCGGCAGCAGCGTCGCCGTGTGAAGCTCGCGGCCGGTGGTCATGCTGTCAGTCGGTGTCCATGTCCCGCTCCTAGGGTCATACAGCTCTGCACTCGTGAAGGGGTCGCCGTGATTATCCTGACCGCCAGTGACGAGGACTCGACCATTGGGCAGCAGCGTTGCTGTGTGCCCGTCGCGGGCGGTGATCATGCTGTCAGTCGGTGTCCATGTGCCGCTGCTGGGGTCGTATAGCTCCGCACTCGCGAGGGCGTCGCCGTCATAGCCGCCTACGACGAGGACCCGTCCATTCGGCAGCAGCGTCGCGCTGTGAGCCTCGCGGGCGATGGTCATGCTGCCAGTCGGACTCCAGGTGGTGGGGCCTGCGCGGACACCACTTGAGGTCGCCATGACCAGTAGTAAGCCGATCAGCAGCGCCAGTCCACATGCAAACCATCGTCCGTCGTTTCGCTGAACGCGCATAGCAACCCCTTTCACATGCTTCATGCGAGCCGAGGCTCTGCTACACGTCTGAGGATCTGGGGAAGCCTCTGCTCATGTCTTGATACGATCTCACTCCCGAGCATACAGATGCGCACGCTGGATGTCAAGGGGCGGTGCTCCAGTTTCCAGAGATCTTTTGAGAAAGAGGATAGCAAAGCGACAAACCGACGCCAAGATCCTATACGGCCCTGTGTTCAGGAGGTGCGATATATCGACCTTGGCGTCGCAGCAACGTCGCCAACTGGCCTCGTTGCTGTCCACAAGTCTACATCATGCCCGTCAGGTCCCCACCTGGCGTGACCCCGACCCGCGCAATCTGCGGTTCTGGCATCAGCTGCTGCTCGCGCTCGTTGTCCAACGCTCGACCCGCTTGCTCACGCTGGCCCAGGCACTCCCTTAGTGGCTACTTTCATGATCCGGGTAGATTTAACCCCGTCCGATTATTGCATGAGCGCGAAAGCCAATAAGGCCCTAAGGGAGCGAAGGCCCAAATTTCGGCAAGGTAGACGCGCTTTTTAACCTGTGAGTTGATAGATTCCTGCGATAAACAGCTCACTTGTTATCATAGGAATCGTCCGCATCGACTCGGTCGCTGTCAGCAAGGCAGCATCATAGGCTGGAAACGATGAGCTACTTTGCCGTTTTTTCGCCTTTCGCTCCCTTAGGGCCGCATTGAGGTACTGCGTCGATCAAGGGGCTACCTCCATAGCATGTACCTCCTGCGCCGAGGCGCTCCAGCGGGCCATCGGGCGACGCTACCACCCTCGTCGAGGGCGCGGGCGACGCGGCCTGTTGCGACAGGCAGACCCTCGACAAGCGTGGTGCGCTCCGATTGTGGCCCGCTTGCGCTTAGGCCTGTGCGGTGCGGTGTAGTGGTGGTGGTGGTGTGTTGTGGGAGGGAGTATGTATTTGAAAGATGCCATAAATCAGTCGTTGAAACTGATTGACGTTCATTTGAAATACAATATAATCAAATGGAGGAAAGGACGAGGAGGATGACAGGAGTCACAGGCCGCAGCGGTGGTGCTCGACCGGGAGCAGGCCGACCAAAGACTACGTACCGACTGACGGAAACGCCAGCCCGCCAACTGCTCGCCCTAGCAACAAAGCGCAACGTGCACCCCGACGCCCTGCTCGCACAGCTCATAGCTGATGCAGCCCGTCAGGATAATCAACCCATGCACGACGACGTTATGCACCTGCTTAATCTGCTCACCCCCGAACCACAGACAGTAGCAATCCTGTGTAGACGACTACGGCTACGAAAGCCGGACCTAGAACAGCTTGTTGTAGAACACATGACCACCCTGATCGAGAACGGCCTGCATCTCCACGTTGCCACGCATAGTGAGGTAGCGACAGCCATCAAGTTACCCGGCAGCTTCAACAATGCCGAACCGACCTATTACAACAAACTCTCGCGAAATCTGTTTAGTTTAAAGTAGGAGCTTCCGCTTTTATGCTTTACACTCAGATAGGATCGATTAGTTTGGTGTAGCACGAACGCACGGTCAGCGACCCCGCTGGCCGTGGCGCGTAGCGATGGCCGAGCGCGGCCTCGCACGCGGGGAGCCCCGCCGGAGGGCGGTTGCAAGATAAGGCCCCTTAAGGGGCCACGTTCGAGGGCCTTTGAATATTTGATAGTCATAGTATGCTGGAGGTGCGGGGTTCGCGGGCTACCCTTTCGAGCGGTGGTCCCTACCCTGCATCTGGCGCAACGTGTAAGGTGTTTCGTAGCTATGAAACGACGACAAAACACCATCCCGAAGAAGATCCGCCTGACTGAGGACGCCCTCGAACTGATCGATGCCTGGGCGGAAGAGAACGAGGTTTCGTTTTCAGCAGCGATAGAATCACTGGCCCGGCTCGGTATGGGACAGGATGCAAGTATAGCCATGATCCCCGTCCTGGTGTCGGTGACACGTCGTGAAATTGCCAAAAACTACACGCGACTGGTGCGCCTCATGCTGTTCTCGATTTATGAGTCAGGCACGGCAGCGCGCTTTGCCGGTGCGACGGCGAAGGCTCTCAAGCCGACGGTGTACGACGAGATGCGGGATGCGGTGCAGAAGGATGCCAAGCTCAGTCTGAAGAAGCGCATCCGGAGCGTGCTTGATGACGCGGAGGGCTAAATGGCGATCGTAAAGGCCAGCTATCAAACCCGCTCCAAGGGAACAAAAGGCGTCATGGACTCGTATCGCTACTATAGCTATCGTGAAGGGCCGGATCTGGCGCAGCGCCAATGGTATGACCGCGACGGACGCGCACTGGACTTTGACGAGGCGAAGGAGGAGATTCGCGAGCGCGCAGAGCACTACGGCTATACCTACCGCGTCATCCTGAGCACGGAGCAGGCCCGGCTCGCGCCCGACGATTATCGGGCGGTGCTGGGTCAGCAGTTCCCGGAGTATTACCTGATCGAGCACGCCAATACCGAGCATCCGCACGCGCATGTGATGGCCTTTAATAAAAAGACCGTGCCGCGTGACGAGCTGGAGGCTATGCGGGAGCGTCTGGGCGAGCGGGAGCAAGTCCGTGAACAGGAACGCGCAAAAGAACAGGTGCGTCGGCAAGAGCAGGAACAGGAACGTGTACGCGAACAGGCTCGGAGGCAGGAGCTTGACCGTGGTTGGGACTATGAACGCTAACGGAGGAGAATGATGTTCAAGCGCAAGCAGCAGGGAAGTGGTGCAAGCACGCGTGCACACCCGAAAGCGCGGGCCGAGTTACAGCGCCAGCTCGAAGAGCGATTGAGTTACTGGCGGCTCTTTTTGGAGGCGAAGCAGGCGGAGCTGGAGGAGCGGCGCGCAGCGGGTGAGTTTGCAACGGATAAGACGACAGCAGAGGCGTGTGCTACTACATCTGCGCCCGAGCCGAAACCGGAGACGCCGGCAGCGGAGGAAACGTTCTTCTGAGACAGTGATGCGCTGCGGCAGGCCGGCGGCTTAGCGTACCAGCTCGGGCAAGGGTGCTAGGGCACCGCTGCGGCGGCTGAGGACCTTGACTTGCGCTGTTGCGATCCGCTTGTGGCCTGCCTACGCTTGTGTCCCGCAGGGAGTACGGTGTGTGCCGGTGTGATGTATGTTTTAGTTAGGAGTAGTTATAGATAATGCCGACGTCCATGTCTGACCACCATCGCTTGTCTTCAAAACTTCAGTTTCAATGCTACAGTGAGTTTTGGCTTGGGCACATTGCCCATTGAAGCGTTGTGCCCACCCCTCTGTGGTCGTCGCAAAGCTAAAGGCACTAATACCCTCAAGTGGACTACTCGTTGGTTGCTCTTGCCAATGTGCTCCGGCATCCTTCGTTCTATGGATTTTACCATCTGGGGGCGCAACGATCCAGGTATTAGCATCCGTAACGGCGGTTGGAATGTGTACTCCTGATTCAACTGGGACTGGCAGAGTTATAGCAGTAGCAGTACTCCATGATTGTCCTCCATCATGCGTTACATAGATCGCGACTGCTGTCTGGCCCTGTCGAGTTATGGTGACAGGGAGGAAACCATCAGTGGTGTTCGTGAATGTTGGAAGATCGTAGGTGGGCTGACCAATGACACCGCTCGTTGTGAGAGGTACTTGGGGCTGCCAGTGTTGACCCCCATCATGCGTTGCATAGAGTTGCTGGCGAGGACGATTGATGGCCCAACCATCCGATGGGCTAGTGAAGCGCACGGCGTCACCACTTGGAGCAGCAACCTCGCTCCACGAGGTACCCCCATCTTCTGTGCGGAATAAACTACCAATGCTAAAATTGCTACTTGATAGTGAGGGCAACATGATCCACCCATGTTGAAGGTCGATGAAGTCAATAAAGGCATTACCAGAAACGGCCTCAACCTCTGCTTGTTTATCGGATACAGTACTTGTTAGCCAATGCTTACCACCATCATGTGTTCGCAATACCTTAATTGTCGTCTGACCGGCGCTGGTTGTTGGTGATGGCATGACCACGATCCATCCCTGGCTTACATCTAGAAAGAAGATGTTCGCAACCATTGTCGGCAGGATCTCTTGTGGCAAGGTCATAAATGCCCACTCACGCCCGCCACTCGTCGTCCATAAAATGCGTTTATCCGTTAATACCCAGCCGGTAGTTGTCGTCACTAACTGCATGCTCCTGACCCTTGCTCCACGATCTGTAGTTGGATTGGTCAATCCAGTATTCGTCGCAGCAAGGGGCGCGGATGTCGTCGTCAAAGTGTTTGCACTAGCCGTCAGGCTGGGGTTGGCAGCTGTTAGTGATTTGACATCGCCGCTTATATCAGGGCGTCCACAAGCTGAAAATGTAAGGGTAGCAGTGATGAGTAGCACCGCACACCTCATGGGTAGGAATAACCACCCCGTTTGCTTGTGCTGGTTTTTATTACGGTTCATATCGCTATGTCCTTTACTCAATGCTGACCTCTTCTACGCGTTGAACAGTAGTGCATAGTACTATGGACATGTATTTGGAGAGCCGTCATCGTATGCAGGACCAGCTACAACACCTTCAGCACAATCGCTATCAATACTGATAGTCACACCAGCATAGGTTTCATCATGGGTTGTTGTATATTGATGGTGACGCTGATGCTGACTCCAATAGCCGTCACCTATACAAGGTAGTCCAAGCACGCTTGGTGGTGATGGGCTTGGATAAGAAGCAAGCCATACATCATCTGGTGGGGGATTAAAGGTTGTCCAATCCATAGGATGACTACTACACGATGACCCATATACACCTGTTCTATAGCCATCAGCCTTCATCTGCTTGACCCATGCCTGCACATAGGTGTTCACGATTGACTCACATTGCGATGTGTTGTATTGATCGTAGCCTTCAATATCCAGATATACGATAGTACCCCTGCTAAAGCCTAATGTATTAGCTGTAGCTTCTGCTCCGTAAGTACCTAAGTTAGCTGCACTGATAGCTTGCTGCTGAGCTGTATAAGGATCAGTGCTGATTAAGGCAAAATTCGAGCTTGGGTTTGAGCAAGGAGCTTGTCGTCCGACATAGATCGGTATAAAAGCCCATCCCTGGGAGGCAACTTGAGACACCCAACTATAGCTTAGGTTAGATTGAGCACAAGCTCTATTGATCCCACCAATATAGACTCCAGTATTCCAATAGCTAGGTGCCTGGTTCCACCATGTCTGCATAGCTGAGACGGATGGAGCACTACAGGCATCAAACCATCCTCGACCACTAATATTGACTGTTGGACCAGGAACGTTGGCGTGAATGGGAGTCGTTCCTGAGGTAATAAACAATAGGCTGACAATTACGAGACTGATTAACCAACGTGTATACCTGTGCAATCCTACCCGGTGCTGCATAGCTTGTTCCTTTTTACACGTAGGTATTATCCCTACACCGTAGAGTCCTGTGAGGATTACTTTACATGATGATCATGACCTAATACAAGGGAAGAGTTCCCGGTATTTCGGGAACTCTTCCCGCTGTACCCATACGATTGAGATAGTTCAATCCAGCAGATCGAGGCGACCCCAATAGTACAGCATTGCCGCATGGCGGTCTGGTAGCCCGAGCTTTTCGCAGATAATAGTGATCATATTGCTGACGGTCTTCGAGGACACACCACGTGCTTCTGCAAGCCGGTCAAGCGACCAGCCGCGAGCGATGTAGCGGAACATGACACGCTCCGGATCTGTGAGGACCATCGAAGAGCCGGGCGTCGAGCGGTAGCGCTCTCCGTGTGCGGCCCGCTTGATCGCATCATGCAACTCGACCCCTAGGCTATCACCGACGAGGAGAATTGCCGGCTGTAAGCTCCACAGGTCCTCCCAGTATTCTGGACATGGACTATGGGTCGTCACGACGATCTGTTGTCCCTTGCTGTCCATATGTTCCAGCTCGCGTAAGGCGGAGCCTTGGGGTGCATCGACGAGTACAAGGATAGATGCAGTAGCTTCTTGTCGGAAGCCGTTCGCGTCCAGGCTATTCGTCATCAACCATTCGATAGCAGGCATACCGCAACGGATCGAGTACGTGTGTGTATGGCCAGAAGGATCGTAGGGGCAATCAGGAGCATACTGTCTCGAAACCACGCTGTTCCACATTTCTGGGGGGTAGATAATTTGGATAGACTTGAGGGGTGCATGGTGAGTATAGCACTCAGGTCAACAGCTAGTACGATTGAGAGTAGTAGTGCTAAGGCAGGTGGTGATTTTCAACGCAAGTCACTACCTATGCTTTACCACATAGTAATGGTTGAGTATCTCGACATGGGGTACGGCAACGATTCGTGATTTAAACAGCCATATGACAGAGCGCGCACTTACCATCCGTCGAGCGGAGGTCTTCCGCGACTGACGCTGCGATGTTCAGCCGCTGACGAGGCGTGCTGTGTTGGTGCGGATCCATGCTCTTTGCCGGTCGACGCTGGTGCGCCAGTTGCCTGTGACGAAGCCGACCTCGTGTTGACTGGCCGCGTCGGCCAGTGCCTGGATATGGCGCCTCATGACGAGCTTGCCGCTCGACGACAAGCTCGAGGAATGACTGGTCAAGAACCATGTCGTAGCCATCCAGGAGACTACGGAGCCTGGCAGCGCGATGCGTGGCGACGCAAGCCGGCTACTCAAACGGCGAAGCACCCAACCCTGACCTTGACCGCCCACTAGTCCGCCACGTCAACCACCCGCCGAACAACACGTTCCTGGGCAGACTTCCGTTGCGCAGCGCGTGTCCGGGTGACCCTCACTCCTCTGAAGCCATGCTTGCGGCAGTGATGAACTGCCTGATCTGCGCCGCGTGCTCGATCGTGTGCCCTACGGCGCTCGTAATGATCCAGGCGTGCGGCTGACCGCTATAGCGGTGAGCCTGAGGCAGGGGTGTCGCCGCCTTCTCGTCCGTCATGCCCGCGAGCGTGTCGCGTACCCGCTTACGGCAATACTCGAGGTAGCCGAGCATCTCGGATCGTGTCCAAGGCGCGGGCAAACTCGTCAACAGCCAGTGCGGGTTGCCCACGAACGGGGGCGGTGGCGCCCACGGACCGAACTCACCGGTGAGATCGTAGTCAAGAGCTTCTAGCGCGTGCCATGCCACGCTCCACGGAGTTGAGCGTCGCTGGGCGAGAGCATTGCGCGCTACTGGGTCAGTGACGGGCTTTCCGTCGGGGCCGGGCGGCTCTGGGCCAAACAAGTCGGCCGGAACCTCCCACATGCTCGCTTCCCACAGGTCGTCCGTGCAGTCGCGCATTGCTGCGGCCAACAGATCCAGCGCCTCATCGAAGTTGCGACCGAGGCTCTCCACCCAGATTGACGTCATGCGGCATGATCCTTTCCCCTCGGGCGGACGGACGCCGACCCGCGCTGACTAAAGGAACCGGCAACGACACGTAGCCGCCTTCCGTCCGTACCACTAGAAGTAGACGGAAACTCGTCAATCTCTACCGATTTCAGGGCTGTCAGTCCGCCTCTTTCTGCGCTCATGATAGCGCAGGGGTCAAGGAGCATCCAATGGGGATACAGTTGCTGTAATCAAAAATCTTTCAGGAGTGGGGAACGCCTTAGTGGGATGCGGT
>JACDGP010000091.1 GCA_013821605.1 Herpetosiphonaceae bacterium | reverse complement strand
GACAACTGGTGCAGATTGGGACCGAGCGCGGGCGCAAGACCAACCCGCAGCTCAAAGTTGGCATCTGCGGCGAACATGGTGGCGAACCATCAAGCGTGATGTTCTTCGCCAAGATCGGGCTGAATTATGTTTCGTGCAGCCCCTTCCGTGTGCCGATCGCCCGTTTAGCGGCCGCTCAGGCTGCGCTGGGTGACGCTAAGCGCGACAAATAAGAGTTCCCCTCCAAGCCTTCAACCATCAAACGAACACAGCGGGCAGAGTTAGCACTCTGCCCGCTGTGTTAGCGCTGTCCCCCACAACGCCCATGCAGACGACGCTGTATAGCTAGGGAGGTTCAGGACCGTTTACCGCACCCTCCAATGGTACACTTGCTCTGACCTTTGCGCCTATTGAATGCGGCGGACGCACGCAATGCATGGTTGATAAGCAACAGGATCTTGATGAAAACTGCCGGTAGCACTCCAGTGACACCGCAACAACAGGTGCAGCCGCTGCTGTATGCTCTGCCTGGGCTCCTCCCCTGCTTGTCGCTCCTGGCCACCTTCTGGCTCTATGGTCAGGTGCCGCAGGGAGCTATTCTGCTGATCGGATTGCTCGTCAGCCTGCTCTTTTTTGGTCTTGGATGGTCCGCACTAACGTTGCAGCAACGCACTATCAGCTTAGCTCAGCGTATGGTCGTGGGCATGCATGAGCGCGAGCACGGACTCCAGGCAGACCAAGAACAGGTACGCGGTGATGCCACCGGTATTAGCGGGCGGCGGGAGAGCGACCGCGCACTCGTTGCACAAAAGCAGCTTTTCGAGCAACTGGTGGCGGTGGCGCGTGCTATGAGCGAACATCCATCGCTTGAAGCGACATTGGCCAACACAATGGATATTGCCGCAAGCTTGACCAAGGCGCAGTATGCTTGTTTAGTATTGATTGATGAAGGTGGAGCAATCACGCACACCGTCGCTTGTTGTTACGAAGGTGATGTTGGGCAAGCCATGGGGGCCGGCGAGGTCACATACTACGGACCCGTGATTAAGTGGATCGTTCGTCAGCAAACAACCCTTTTAATCAGCGATACTGCCGGTGATGAACGCTGGCATACTGCAGCCGAAATCAGTGTGCAAGGTCGCTCCGTGCTTGGCGTCCCAATTATGCGCGGCTCGATCCTGCTCGGGGTCCTAACACTTAGTCACCCACAGCCGGACCATTTTACATCCGAACAAGCATATCTGATGGGCGCGGCAGCCGACCAAATGGCGCTTGGGCTAGACAACGCGCGCTTATATAGCTCGGTGCAACAAGAGTTGGCCGAACGCAAGCGCGTCGAAATGGAACAACAAAAATTTGTAGCGTTGATTGAGGCAAGTGAGGAGCGCTACCGGGATCTCGTTGAAAATAGTGCCGGCTTGATCTGTACGCATGACTTTGACGGTGTGATCCTTACTATTAACCGTGCGGCTGCTCGCAGCTTAGGCTATGAACCTGCAGAACTGATCGGCCAGAATCTAATGAGCTTACTTACGCCGCGCACGCGGTCGTTGCTCAAGCCATATCTGCAGGCCGTGCAACAGTTGCCAAGTGTTCATGGCATCTTACGCTTACACAACAAAGCCGGTCAGGAGCGTGTCTGGGCCTACCATAATTCGCGTCACGAAGAAGCAGGCAGTACGTTATACGTCCGAGGTCACGCCCAGGATATCACCGAGCGCCAGCAGGCTGAGGACGCCTTGCGTGAAAGTGAAACTTCTATGCGGGCGCTGTATGACATCATCTCGAAGCAACAATCGTTGTTTGAGAACAAGATTCATGCGCTGCTCATGCTCGGCTGCCAGCGCTTCCACCTTGACCGGGGCACCTTGTCGCAGATCCAGAACCGGCAGTCGACGGTCATCGCTGCCCAAACAGCTACGCATATGCTGCCTTCTGGTGACGTGTTTCCACTTGAGGAACTGTATAGCAAAGCCATGCTCGATGGCAATGGTCCACTCGGCATTGACCATGCGTCTGCTTCGGAGTGGGCTGACCATCCCTGCCACCACGCATGGGGGACCGAAGCCTACCTTGGCACGGCAGTGATCGTTGACGGTGAGGTGTATGGCACGCTTGTCTTTAGTAGTGCTGTACCGCACCGACCAGAGTTCAAGCAAAATGACAAAGAATTTCTGAAGTTGATGGCACAGTGGATCGGCGGCGAAATCGAGCGGGCACAGCGCCTTGATCAACTTGAAAGCTATACGGCCGAAATTGCTCGCAAGAACGAGGCATTAGCGACGGCACATGGCCAAGCGTTGACGGCCTCGCGCTTAAAATCCGAGTTCCTCGCGAACATGAGTCATGAAATTCGTACCCCGATGAACGGCATCATCGGCATGGCCAATCTTGTCCTTGATACAACCTTGAGTACGCAGCAGCGTGAATTTTTGGCGATTGTGCGGGACTCTGGCTATAGCTTGCTCTCGCTCATCAATGACATCCTTGATTTTTCTAAGATTGAAGCCGGTAAGCTCGAGCTTGAGGCAATCGACTTTATGCTGTCACCAATCCTCGAAGGCACCGCAGAACTTCTGCAAACGAAGGCGCGTGAAAAGCGCATCAGCCTCATGACGCTCATTGATCCACAGCTTCCGCCCGTTGTGTCCGGCGATCCGGTCCGATTACGACAAATTTTGGTCAACTTAGTTGGTAACGCCATTAAATTTACCGATCACGGCGAGGTGGTGATTCGCGCGGTGCCGGTAGCCGATACTGCGACTGAGACTGGTGTGCGCTTCTCGGTCACTGATACGGGCATTGGTTTATCGCCTACTGCCCGCCAAAGGCTGTTTCAAGCCTTTACGCAGGCAGATGGATCGACGACGCGTAAATATGGTGGCACCGGCTTGGGCCTTTCGATTTCCAAACGTTTGGTTGAGATGATGGGTGGCCAGATCAATGTTGATAGTACTGAAGGCCAGGGCTCAGTCTTCTGGTTTAGCGTACAGTTTGGTAAAGCTGCTCCTAGACCAGCTGGCACCCCACCACCCTATGCCCAGCTCCAACATGCGCGCGTGTTAGTCGTTGATGACAATGCAACACAGCGCGAGATTCTCCAAACTTACCTCCACTCATGGGGTACGCGGAATGACAGTGTAGCCGACGGTGCCGAAGCCCTACGCCTGCTCCACGAGGCAATGACCGTTGATCCCTATACGATTGCGATTGTTGATCTGCACCTGCCTGACATGGATGGCTTTGCACTGGCACGGGCTATGCAACAGGAGATCGGGCTGACCGGAACAAAGCTGATCATGTTAACTGCCTTTGACGATCCTGGTCAGGCAAATCAAGCTACGGAAAGCGGCTTTGATGCCGCTTTGACCAAGCCGATCAAGCAATCAATACTCCTCGATACGCTCGTTACCGTCCTCAATCCAACTAAGCAGGACGCTGACCAGAGAGAGGATGCTGAGCGGCCTTCCCCAGATCATCCGGAGCAAAACACCTTGGAGCGGGGTCTGGTTTTGCTGGCCGAAGATAACTTGATCAATCAGCGCGTGGCATTGTTACAGTTGCACAAGCTTGGCTACAGTGTCGATATTGCGGCCAATGGGCGTGAAGCCATTGAAGCCGTTAGCCGCAAACGCTATGCCGCAGTGCTCATGGATTGTCAAATGCCGGAAGTTGACGGCTTCGCTGCGACCGCTGCTATTCGCGCTCAAGAGGCCAAGCTTGGTACGCACCTGCCGATTATTGCCATGACGGCTAACGCGATCGTGGGTGATCGCGAGGCCTGTTTAGCCGCCGGCATGGATGATTACATTAGCAAGCCGGTCGAGCAAACGGAACTTGGCAAGCGCTTAGAGCATTGGATCAGTATGAGGATAGCCCCTGAGAATACAGAGGTGGCCGGCAGTTCACCGGCAGAGGATGCTATGACAGACGCTGCGTTACGCCCAGTGCTGGATGAGCAAGTGCTGGAAGGCTTACGCGACTTTCAGGAGCCGGGTGAGCCTGATTTCGTCGGCGAGATTATCGAACTCTTTACCGATGACACACCGCTGCAGTTCCAGGCAATGCATGCGGCGCTCGCCGCCGGTGATATTACGACGCTGCAACGTGCAGCGCACACCTTAAAAGGCAGTGCGGGCAATCTGGGAGCGGTGACGCTGGCAACGATAGCAAAAGAGTTGGAACTGCTCGCGCGTGGCGGAACCATTATGGGCAGCGCCGAGCTTGTGACCAAGCTTGAGGCGGAGTTTCAGCGCGTCAAGGCGGCGCTAGGGCAGTTTCAGGAGAAGTGCGCAGCATGAGTGAGATGCCGACGAGGCAGCCTACCCCCTTGATCTTGATTGTCGACGACGACCGGACCATGCGACGGATGCTCCAACGTGCCATGGCACAGCAAGGCTATCAGGTGGTTGAAGCCGAAAATGGCGGGGAGGCACTCATAGTCTATCAGCGTGTGCAGCCTGATCTCGTCTTGCTGGATGCAATGATGCCGGTCATGGATGGCTTCGAGGCCTGCCGTGCCCTCCGCCAGCTCCCTGCTAACGAGCACACCCCGATCCTCTTAATCACCGGCCTAGACGACACTGATTCCGTTGACCGCGCCTTTGCAGCCGGCGCTACCGATTACGTGACCAAGCCGATTCACTGGGCCGTATTACGCCAACGTGTCCAGCGTGTACTTCGGACCAGACAAGCTGAAGCAGCCCTGCAACGTACCTATGAGCAGACCGAACGGGAACGGGAACGTTTGCGTCTGATCATTGATGCTAGTCGCGACGGGATTGTATTGCTGTCGCCACAACGGACGATTCTGGACCTTAACCATGCGGTGTTGCAGATGCTGAATCTGCCTGGCACCCCGGCTGATTGGCGTGACCAACGGCTTGAGGCAGCATTGATCGCCCTGCGCATGGAGATCCCGGAGGTCATTGACCCTACGCTTGCACAGGTGCATAGTATCCACCCCGCAGATAATGAAGAGGTGCATGGTGAGTATGACTTTCGTATCGGTACGGAAGTCCGCACGGTAGTGTATACCGACCTGCCAGTCCAGGCCGCAGAGGGCATTGGACGACTAGTGGTATTACGTGACACGACCGAAGAGCGCGCGATCCAGCGGCTCCGCGAAGACCTGACCCGTATGTTGGTCCATGATATTCGCAATCCGCTATCTGCAAGCTTCACGGCCGTACAAATGCTGGAAATGCTGTTGCGCGAGCCGCACCCTCAGATTCAATCGCTGGTGCGGATTATTAAAAATAACAACAAGCAGGCGCTTGGCCTGGTAACGACCATTCTGGATGTTAGTCGTTTGGAGGCAGGTCAGATGCCAGTTGATGCCAAGCCGACTGAGCTTGAGCCAGTGATTCAAGCTGTCGTCCGTGATGTTTCACCACTCGCCCAGGAAAAAGGGTTGGTGCTTGAACCAAGCGTCGTTGCTGGCTTGCCACTGGCCTATGCTGATTGCAAACTCGTTGAGCGAGTGATTCGTAACTTGGTCGGTAATGCTCTGAAATTTACGCCCAAAGGAGGAACCGTCCGCGTCACCGCCGGTTGTGCTGACAACGATCTGCTGCTAGCAGTGGAGGATACAGGTGCCGGCCTTAGCAAGGAGCTCCAAGCGCGATTGTTCACCAAGTGGGCGACCGGTGCAACGGAAGGACACGGTTCGGGCTTGGGGCTGGCCTTTTGTAAATTAGCCGTTGAGGCAATGGGCGGTCGTATCTGGGCTGAGAGCGAAGCCGGGCAGGGTAGCAGCTTTCGCTTTACCCTGCCTGCGGCGCCTACACAAACCAGCCCATAAAGGGCCGGCGTAACGGTCTACTTTTTAGCTCAGGGTTGGTTGGACAGTATGGGGTAGCAGTTGCTTGATGGTCTCGATTAGTTGCAGGTTCGATGTCCGGCTTTTGACAAGTGCAGCTGTCACATATGCTCGCAACTCATAGTCTACCTCCCGCACCGAAAACACAATCACCGGGATCGGTGTGGGCAGATGCGCTGCCATCCACGGCACAATCTCGGCGCCCCAGCCGTCGGGCAAGGCAAGGTCAAGCAGTAGCAGATCAACTGGGTGCTGCTGGAGCAACTGCTGTGCTTGGTCAAGCGTCGCTACTGACACGACCTCGGCTACATCACGTAGGAGCAGAGTTATAACGTGGCATAGGTCTGCATCATCGTCAACATGCAGCACCCGTGGCAGGCCACTACGTTCAAGCAGAACCGTTGCGGTACCGGTTTCGGGAGCGACCACGGGCAACTCCAGGTAGAAGGTTGAGCCGCGATTGATCACGCTGGTAAAGCCGAGGTGACCATCAAGGCGTTCCACAATCGCTTTGGAGATGCTCAAGCCCAGCCCGGTGCCGCCTTTTTGACGCGTCGCCGAGGAGTCGGCCTGCGCAAACTTTTGGAAGATGCGGTGCTCAAACTCAGGTGAAATACCCGGTCCATGATCTGCCACCGTCACGCGAACCAGCGCTCCTTGCTGCAGTATGCCAACCTCAACGACTTCGCCGTGCGGTGAGTATTTGGCTGCATTCGAGAGGAGGTTGGTGAGCACCTGGGTGAGCCGGTCGGCATCGGCCATAACGCGGAGCTCGGCGTCGGGGGCCTGCAGCTGGAAGTGGACGTCAAACTGTTCAGCATAGCCGCAGGTACTTTCGATCGCCTGGTTTACGACCTCCGCTAGGCGCAGTGGCTGGAGCTCAAACACCATGTTGCCCGACTCGATCTTGTCAATATCCAGGATGTCGTTGATCAGGCGGACCAACCGCTCACTGTTGGTATGGGCGATGGCGATCATGGTTTGGGCTGGGGGCGAGAGGGGACCGGTAACACCACCGGCCAGGAGTCCGAGCGAGCCGCGGATCGAGGTGAGGGGCGTGCGGAGTTCATGCGACACCATCGAGACGAACTCATTTTTCATACGCTCAACGGCTTTACGGTCCGAGATATCCTGGATTAGGCAAACCACCTCGCCATCACCGCACGGACTGAAACGAGCTTCGTAATCAGTGCAACCACTGGGGGTCGTATATTCAAAATCAAGGCTGAGCTGGTCGCCCATGGTCAGCACTTGTTCGACAGCGGCCTGAATTATAGCAGCGACCTTCGGTGGCAAGAGCTCTCTGATCGTAGTTCCAATGACTTTGCTGGGGAGTGAAAAGCCGCCAGCCGTAAATGGTTTGTAGTCGAGACACGTGCCCTGCTGATTGTACCGGAGCATAAGGTCAGGTATGGCGCTGAGCAGGGCACGGTGCTGGGCGAGCCGCTGCCGCAACTCCTCCTCGGCCTGCATACGTGCGGTAATATTACGTGAGATGCCGACAAGCCCCACCAGTTGCCCTGCATCGTCTCGAATCGGGACTTTCGTGGCCGAGATCCATACGGGGAGGCCATCGGGCGCTTGGTAGTGTTCGATGCGATCAATCAATGGCTCGCCCATCGCGATGAGCTGTTGCTCGTCCTGCCATGCTTCCGTCGCATGTTGGTCCTCAAAGAAATCAGCGTCGGTCTTGCCAATCGCCTCATCCTCATGCTGTACTCCGAGATGAAGAGCTTGTGCGCGGTTAATCCTTGTGAAGCGACCTGCGGTATCCTTGAAATAAATGTTGTCAGGGATGCTATCCATCAAGGCATGCAACAGATCACGCTCGTGCCGGAGGAGTTCCTCCATTTGCTTGCGCTCGCTGATATCACGGATGGTGATCGCTACACCATCCGCGAGCGGCACCACCTGCCAGCGCATCCAGGTCACCTGCGGGCTGGGCGCCGCGCCGGGCAGTTCTTCCTCAAGCACTACACCGCTCTCAAGCACAGCAACAAGTTTGTCAAAGGAACCCGAACTGTGTGCACCGGGGAACAGATCGAGCATGTGCTGACCCGTGACGGTCAGCTTGGAGAGACGAAGGAGTTTCTCAGCACGCGTATTTAGGTCAACGTAGGTAAAATCGATAACCTTGCCGTACTCGTTCCGCACACTGTCAAGCAGAACAAAGGCATCCAGACCCCCGTCGGTCGCTGTACGCAGACGCGCTTCGCTTTGGCGTAATGCGTCCTCGGCGTGCTGCCGCGTCACTCCGTTCTGGCGCATGCGGTAACTCGCCAACGCCACAATCAGCCAAGCGAGTACAACTCCCAAGCTCCCAAGCGCCAGTGTTTGTCGCACCATCATGTTCGCCTGCTGTGCTCGCTCGCTCAGCAGCGTATTTTCAGCGTTGTCCAGCTCACCTACGATCTGCCGAATCGCATCCATACTACGCTTGCCTTGATCCGTCGCTACAACCTTACGCGCCGCGTCGAAGCCCTGCGTACGGCGTAGCATGATGGTTTGTTCAAGCTCAGCTAGCTTGTCTGTGATCAACGGCTCGAGCTGGGCCAGCTGTCGCTGCTGCTCGGCACGGCTGCCGGTCGTGGTCCGCAGCCTTTGCAGTTGCACAGCGAGCTGCTGCCTGCCGTTGGTATAGGTTTCAAGATAGGCCACGTCTCCGGTAATCACGTAGCCACGTTGGCCAGTCTCGGCATCCCGGAGGCTGGATAAGAGGTCGTTCTGCTGTTTGATCTGCTGGTAACTCTGTGTAACAAGGGCGGCAGTGGTGCTCAGTGTTAGAAGACTGTGATAAACGAGCCCACCAATCATCGTTAGAAGCAGGAGGGCCAGAATGGAACTGAGATGAGCGTATTTCATGCGTTGATCTTACGTCAGGCCGGACAATGCACGTACGCAGTTGCGACCGGCACGTTTGGCAGCATGCAATGCTTGATCCGCCGCGTGGTTGAGGGAAGTGGGAGTAGCGTGTTCAGGAAAGCTAGCAAGTCCACAACTGACCGACACTGAAAAGTCACCATGATCGATCGGGTGTCTGATCTGCGCGAAGGTCGCCGAAATTTCTTCCAGCAGGTCGATAGCCGGCTTCAGCGGTGTATCGGGCAGAAGCACGACAAACTCCTCGCCACCGTAGCGCCCAATGACGTTGGGTGCAGGCAACTGCTGTTGGAGTAACCGGGCAAGTCGTTTGATGGCCCGATCACCTGCAAGATGACCATAGGTAACATTCACCGTCTTGAAATGATCGATGTCGAGCATGGCAAGCGTGAGGGGCGATCCGGAACGTGTAGCATGGGCAACCGCAAGCACCAATTGTTCCGTCAGCTTGGAACGCTTGAATACGCCGGTCAGACTGTCGTGAGCCATCAAGAAGCGCAGCGTCCGGCTGCGCTGCGCGCGGCTGGCTACCCAAGAGATCAGGTAGTCGGGCGCGATGGGCTTTTGTAAAAAATCATCGGCTCCGAGGCCGATCGCCATCAGCTGATTTTCCATGCTCGCTTGAGCGGAAAGGAACAGGATCGGAGTACCGACGTAGGTTTCTTGCTGCCGAATCACAGTTGCCAACTCTAAGCCAGTACAGCCGGGCATATAGACATCCATCAGGATCACGTCGGGCCGAAACTCGCTCAATGGCACAGTCACTGTTAACGGATCATTAACCACACAGGTCGTCATGCCAGCTTGGATGAGAGTTTGAGAAAAATAGTTGGTCAGGATTTCATCATCATCAACAATCAAGATGCGGTAGGGAACGGGGGCATGATGTGAGATCAGTACATCCAGCTTATCGATCACAGCTCCTATGTCGAGCGGCTTGATGAAGTAGGCCCGCCCGCCCGACTGTGCTGCTGCGAGGCGGCTCGCAAAATCGCCATGATCGGCAATAAAGATGATCGGAATAGGAAAAGCCTGCCGCTGCCGTAGCGCCGCAATCATGGCAGTGCTGGTAGCATCCGCCGCTAGGTGGGCATGATCGATGAGAAGTGCGAGTGGAATCGCAGCTTGCGATGCGACATGGGCCTCGTCTAATCCGGCAAACAAGCGGGATGAGTAGCCAAAGTAACTGAGTTGGTTTGCAAGATCTGTCACCCACGCGTCCGGCGCTGCCACGATAAAAATCTGAGATTGGGTAGCTGGCTCGGAGACAGCTGCGACGACAGCTTCAGAAGCGAACGCCAACTGCGCGGCGTGCGGCTCATAGGTCTGTGAGGACTCACAGAGCCGAGCGATAAACACGGTGATTTGTGCCTCGTGTTCGGCACTTAGAGCGCCGCCACGTTCTATGATCGAATGGAGGAAGTGTTCGAGAGTACGGGCCGTCTCACTCATGGCAGTGAAGCCAAAGGTCGTGCCGGAGCCGGCCAGACTATGGACAGCGCGATGCAAGCCAGGGAGTAGCGCAACTGGACTGCCATCATTCCGAAGTGCTTGCCAGCTTGTCACGATGTCCTCAAGGCGGTCGGGCAGGCGTCGGGCGTATTGCTGCCGCAGCAGATTGAGTTGATCTTGAAGGAGTGCTAATCTCGCTTCAGGCGGCATTACGATGCCAGATCGAAGTGATGGTCTTTGACAGAGTCATGGGATCAAAGGGCTTCGCCACCACATCCAAGGCACCAAGGGCTTTATAGTGGGCCACTTCATGGGGCTGGACCTTCGCGGTCATGAAGATGACCGGCGTCGTCGTAAGGGCAGGAAGCGCGCGTAAGGCTTTCAGCGTCGTGACACCATCCATACCTGGCATCATCACATCCAGCAAAATCAGGTCGGGGGCAAAGGTCGGAGCGGTGGTTAAGGCCTCACTGCCCGACGCACAGACCTCTACGCAAAAGCCTCCCACCAGTTCCAGCGCAAGCTTGGCTACGGTTTGAATGTCGCTTTCGTCTTCCACCATCAAAATCCGGCTCAGGGTTATTGGCATTGGGACCTCGTTTGATCAAGCACAGGGTCTAGTCTACAGGAATATCACAACGGTGGAAGCGATGACAAGGGTACTTCGATGCAGACCATCTGGCCTATACACCGGTATGCTTAGATGTATGAGCTCCGGTCCGGCTGGCTGCTGCCAGGGTCACCGGCTTCGTGGACATTAGTGACGCGGCTACGTGGCAATAGTTGCGTGATCGTATGTAGCAAATCGGCGTTCGATGTTTGGCTTTTGACAAGAGCTGCTGCAACGTACGGTCGTAGCCCTGGCGTGATCTCTCGTACGGAAAACACCAGCACCGGGACCGGCAGCGGGAGGTGCGCCTGCATCCAAGGGACGAGGTCACCCCCATCGCCATCGGGCAGGGTGAGATCGAGCACAAGGAGATCGACAGCGTGCTGGCGCAGGTAGTCCTGCGCTTGCTCCAGGCTTTGTACTGACACCAACTCGGCCACGTCTTGCACGAGCACGGCCATCACTTGGCCGAGGTCAGTATTATCTTCGACATGTAGCAGCCGCGGCAGCAGGCCGCGTTCTAGCAGTGGCATTGAGGGGATGCGCGCCGTGGACACTATTGGCAACTCGAAGAAAAAGCATGTGCCGCCCGGCGCTGTGGTGGTGAAGCCGATCTGGCCGCCAAGTCGTTCCACAATCGCTTTGGAGATGCTTAAGCCCAGCCCCGTCCCCCCCTTTTGACGACTATCTGACGAGTCGGCCTGGGCAAACTTTTGGAAGATGCGACGCTCAAACTCAGCCGGAATGCCCGGTCCATAATCCTGCACCGCCACGCGGACCAGCGCATCCTGCCGTTCGACCGTAACGTCAATCACAGCACCTGTTGGGGAGTACTTGGCTGCGTTCGAGAGCAGGTTGGTGATCACCTGAGTGATGCGATCGGCGTCGCCCATTACGACAAGTGCCGGCTCTGGGGCGTGCAACTGGAAGTGTACGCCCAGATGCTCTACATAGCCATGCATGCCCTCAATGGCTTGGGCAACGATACCCACCGGCTGTAGCAGCTTGAGATCAAACACCATGTTGCCCGACTCGATCTTGTCAATGTCAAGGATATCGTTGATTAACCGGACCAGCCGTTCGCTGTTGGTATGAGCGATTGCAATCATGGTCGATGCTTGGGGGGGCAGGACACCGGTCATGCCACCGGCTACCAGCCCAAGTGCGCCACGGATCGAGGTGAGGGGCGTGCGGAGTTCATGCGACACCATCGAGACAAACTCGTTTTTGAACCGCTCCATGGATTTGCGTTCAGTGATGTCTTGGATCAGGCAGACGACCTCACCATCCGCACTCGGGCTGAAGCGCACTTCATAATCGTCGGTAGCGTCGGCACATGGGTATTCCAAGTCGAGGCTAAGCAATTTTCCGGTCTGCTGCACCTGCTGCATCGCTGTTTGAAAGACGGTCACGACCGGCGGTGGTAGCACCGCCGCTAGCGGCTGGCCGACGACGTTTGCCGGTAGCGGGAACCCGCCGGCCTTGGCCGGTTTACAGTCGAGGAACGTGCCGTGCTGATCATAGCGCACGATTAGGTCGGGAATAGCACTAAGCAGCGCACGTTGGTGTGATTCGCTCCGTCGCAACTCCTGCTCAATCTGCCGCCGCTCAACGAGCTCTGTTTCCAGCCGTAGGTTGAGCTCTCCAAGTTGGCGTTTCCGCTCTTCCGAGGCCCTGACGCCCGCGATCAGCCCGAAGACTTGTGGTAACAGGGCTGCGAGTGCGACAGCTGTCGTGATCGAGGCAATGGCCGTGATCAATTTAACGTAACCCGCCAACCAATAGGCCGGCCGCCACAGGGTCACGACATCCATGAAGTGGGTGCCACCACAGGCGATAATGAATGCCCCGAAGGCCAGGAAGATCCAGTGGAACGGGAGCGATTGCCGACTGCAGTACACCAGGTAGACGAGCATGCCGGTAATGGCAACGTATGAGAGGCCAATCAGTGTATCCGTGATGGCATACAGTGAGACGAGTTCCGGTCGCCACAGAAAGCAATACCCATGAGGCTGGAAGCCGCTGACCGAAAACAGGTTGCCGCTGAGACCGGGCCAGAGCAGGAGCAACCCCATACTCAGGATAAGGCCAAGTCCAAAGCTCAACTTTGAAGGTTGTCGCAACGTTCGCATCATGTGTCTTTCTTCCGTTGGCTTGCCCGCAAGTATGCTCATACCGGCAAGGTAATACAGCACTTCAGGCGGTGGAGGGTCCCCTCTCCTTCGTCGGAGATGTGTGGGACGGAGTTCGACGCTGTGCTACAGGAAAGTATATGGACGGTGTGTTACGAGACCTATAGCCAATAGTCCGTATTCCTCCATAACCTTTGGCAGTCAGGGATACAGTGCGCCAGCTAGCCATGTGACTATGCTTGGCGCAGCGTCAAAAGCTTGGGGTACAATGTGTCGCACAAGCAAAAGCCCCCATATAGATTTTCCAACCTCTACAGGTATAATGGCAGACGCTGGTCACCTCTGCCTGCGTGGCCTGAAACCTGACGCATCCTCTGGATGAGCATGGTAGCTACAATAGCAGTTGCATGAATACGAGACAAGATGTAAGGTAGCACCACACACATTGTTGTTCAATCCCGGACTAACAATGCGTGTAGTGGTTGGTAGTTCTTCTCTCACGCTACCCAAAGGAGGGTACCAATGGCCATGCCAGATGAGTCGAGCGAAACCAGTGGGCAGGCAGGGATTTCACGTCGTACATTCCTGCGGATCGGCGGGGCTGCAGTTGGCAGCCTGTTGGTGGCCTGCGGTGGAGCAGCCCCAGCGACCCCAGCGGCAGAGGCTCCAGCCGCATCTACGGCGGCTGCGGCAGCGGCCACAGCGGCCCCGGCCGCAGCTACGGCGGCGGCTCCAGCCGCAGCTACGGCGGTGGTTCCAGCCGTAAACACCGGTGCCAAGCAGACTGTCCGTTACCTGTCTTGGTGGTTCGAGGAAGGCAATCGCGGCAAGACCTGGAACGCTTTTATCAAGGAGTTCAACGATTCGCACAAAGACATCGAGATCAAGGCGGAAAACATTCCCTTTGATGCCTACACGACCAAGACGATTGTAGCGGCGCAATCCGGCAAGCTCGACGGCGATATCCTGCAAGCCACGCCCGAGTTGGCACCGCGCCTTATCAAGGCCGATCTGCTGTTCCCACTCGACGATGTTCTGGTCCGCAACAACATCACGGACCTGAGCTCGGCCCACGACGCCATGCGCAAGGATGGCCACCTCTATGGCCTTGACATGGTGACGGTGGCCTTCGGCATCCTCTACAACAAGAAGCGCTACGATGATGCCAAGATCACGCCGGCAAAGACGCCCGAAGAGTGGGTTGAGGTCAGCAAAGCGCTGACCAACCGCGATAAGCAGCAATACGGGCTTTGGGCGAACCACTTGGTCAACGAGGCCTCGGATTTCTGGTTTCAACTCGAAGAGTGGGCTATGCCCTACGGTGGCTTGTGGGCCAAGGGCAAGACGCCGCTGTTGACCTCCGACCCGATCATCAAGGGCCTCAAGCTGTTCAAGCAGATGTACGATGTGGCTTTTCCGCAAGGCGCCGATGGAGCTACCGGACAGCGTTTGTTTGGTACCGGTGCCATCGCGCAGGGGTTGTACGTCTCTGCGGCCGTCGGTGGCCTCAAGCCGCTGTTCCCGGATCTGTATCCCCAGCTCCGCAGCGCGCCCATCCCGTGGGCGAGCAATACGTCGATCGCGCGCATCCACCCGATGATGATCAACAAGGCTTCCGACGTCAAGGATGCGGCACTCGAGTTTGTAACCTATATGTATAAGCCCGATAACTACCGGCGCATGGTCGAAGGCTGTGAAGATGTCATCTTCTCCATGCCGTCGGCGGCAGATCCGGCGTACCGGGAAAAACTACAGTGGCTGAAGCCGGGCTACGACGGCGTTAAGTATGTGACGCCGTTTGACGTCGTCGGTGACTTCATCTACAACTTCCAGGAGTTTGGTCAGATCGTGATCACGAACTTTGCCAATGTGCTCAATGCTGGCAAATCGGTCGAAGATGCGATGGCGCAGGCCCAGAAGGAGGCCGAAGCGCTGGCTGCACGGATCAAGTAGGCCTCGGTTGCATATTTCTTGTGCGTCGTGTTTACGTTCGTCGAGCGTAAGCACGACGCACAAACCACGGGGAGAATAATGAGCTCTCTAGCAGATGCCAGTGGCACACAGGATCGCGTGAGCCCGGTCAAGCCCCTCCCACGTACACGCAGGCGACCTCACATACTGCCCTACGCATTGGCGCTACCAATCGTTCTGTATGAAATCGCGCTAATTGTGTATCCGATCGCGCAGGGCATTTATGGCAGTTTCCAACAGATTGAATTAGCTTCCAACAGCCCACCAACCTGGGTTGGACTGGCTAATTACCAGCGTATGTTCAGCGACCCCGATTTCTGGCAGGTGATGAAGACGACGCTGATCTTTACTGTCTTGGTGATCATTGTGGCGATTGGTACCGGCCTGATGACGGCGCTGCTGTTCAACCGCGACTTTCGCTTCCGATCAGTGGCGCGGGCCATGCTGATGCTGCCTTGGGCGTTTCCCGAGGTGCCGGTCGTGATGATCTTTGTCTGGATTCTCAGTCCGCAGTTCGGCGTCGTCAACATTCTGGCCCGTATGATCCCCGGTGTGACCGAAAATCCGCAGTGGTTACAGATTCCCATACTGGCGATGGGGTGGGTTGTCTTGATCAGCTCGTGGAAGGCCTTTCCTTTTTACAGCCTGGTGATTCTAGCGGCCCTGCAATCGGTGCCGCAGGAAATCTATGAAGCCGCGAAAGTCGATGGCGCCACCCCGCTTCAATTATTCTGGCATATCACAATTCCGAGTATCAGGACAACGCTGGAGCTGCTGGTGGTACTGGCCTCGATCTTTTCTTTCAAGCAATTTACGATCATCTATCTCATGACCGGCGGTGGGCCATCTGGGGCGACTGAGACAATTGTGATGCGGATCTTCAATACGGCCTTCCGCTTCTACGACTATTCGTATGCTACCGCATTCGGCGTGGCAGGCTTCATCGTCTCGCTGGTCATCACATTTTTCTTCATCTCATTACAATCTCGCCGTGCAGAGGAGCGGGCCTAATATGGCGCAGATAACCACAAGCACGCGGACACTTTACAGGCGACCAAAACTGGTGCCGACGCTACGCAAAATCGCGCTCTATATCTTGGTGGCTGGGGTCTCGGCACTGACGATCTTTCCAATCTATTGGATGCTGGTGAGCACCTTCCAGCCCAGCAAGTTTACGTTGCACTATCCGCCGCCGCTGTTTCCACAGGAAATTACGTTTAATCAGTTTGCCGAGCTGTTTGCGAATCACCCGATCGCGCTCTGGATACGGAACTCATTTCTGATTGCGACGATGTCGATGCTGCTGTGCACATCGCTCACCGTGCTGGGCGCGTATGCGCTGTCCAGCCTGCGTTGGAAGGGGCGCTCGATGTTCGGCCTGTTCCTGCTGGTCACGCAGATGCTGCCGGAAATCCTGATTGTGATTCCGCTGTATGTGATTTATCGCCGGTTGAACGTGCTCGATAACTTGCCGGCGCTTTCAGTCGTGGATGCTGCGTTCGCCTTGCCGGTTTGCATCTGGATTCTGAAGGGCGTCTTCGATACGGTTCCAACGGAAGTCCTGGATGCCGCAGTGGTGGATGGCTGTACCGAGATAGGTGTGCTGTGGCGGATTGTCCTGCCGGTATCGGCGCCAGGGCTGGTCGCAGTCGCGGTGGTGTCATTCTTCTCAGCATGGAATGAGTTCCTGTTTGCGGTGATCATGCTCTCCAGCGCAAAGTTTCAACCGGCCTCGGTGGGCCTAACGACGCTCAAGGCCACCGGGTTCACGCCGGTGGAGCAGTACATGGCCGCCGGACTTATTTTCTCGATTCTGCCGGTGTTGTTCTATCTGATCATGCAGCGCTATATTGTCACCGGGCTGACGGCTGGTGCCGTCAAGGGATAATCGAACGTTCTGTCGCCTACACGTTTCGCTAGGAGAGCTATGCCATTCAACGTTGTGATCGCCTACGAGGGTTTCGGCAATTTCGCGGTCGAACGGGAGATCCTGCAAGCCCTCGACGCCAATATCGTGCAATCCGGTAATGTCGACACGCCACAGGCACTCGCGGCTGCCCGCCAAGCCGACGCCATCATTGTCACGGTTCAGAAGATCTCGGCCAATCTTATAGCGAGCCTTGAGCGTTGTCGCGTGATCAGCCGAGCTGGAACCGGCCTTGACGCGATCGATATCCCAGCTGCGACCGCGCAGGGCATCTGGGTCGCCTACGTGCCGGATTACTCGGTCGACGAAGTCTCATCGCACGCGGTTGGCTTGTTGCTGGCTCATGCGCGCGGCATTCCCTGGCTGGTCGAGTCCACGCGCTCCGGTTCGTGGAGCCACCAGGTGATCGCGCCGCGCCGACGACTGAGTGGCCAGACGCTTGGTCTGCTCGGCTTCGGCCGGATCGGCCAGGTAGTTGCGGCCAAGGCACGTGGGTTGGGGCTGGAGATTATCGTCCACGATCCCTACCTAGCAGACCAGTTCATTACCGACAACGGCGCGCGCCCGGTAGATCGCGAGACATTGCTACGCGATTCCGATTACCTCTCGCTGCACGTGCCGCTCACCGACGCGAACCGGCGTTTTCTCGACGCGCAAGCGCTGGCACTCATGAAGCGGACCGCGTTTGTCATCAACACCGCGCGAGGCGGGCTGATCGACGAAGAGGCCCTGCTACGTGCGGTCCAATCTGGGCAACTCGCCGGTGCCGGGCTCGATGTGCTGACCGTCGAACCGCCGCCACCCGATCACCCGCTGCTCCACGAGCCGCGCATTATCATCACACCACACACTGGCTGGTACTCCGAAGACGCGAATCACGACGTGCGGGTGCGCGCGTGCGAGGAGGTCGTCCGGGTGCTACGCGGGGAGAGGCCACGCTACCCGGTGAACGAGATCGTTGCGCGGTGATACCATTCAGTTCGTGAAGGAGGAATGTTCGTGGCAGCGTTAGCACACCCACTCTTCGATCTGAGTGGTCGGATTGCATTGGTGACGGGCGCGGCCAGCGGGATGGGTCGCGCCATGGCAATCGGCTTCGCCGAGGCCGGTGCCGACCTCATGCTTGTCGATATCAACACCGCAGGAGTCACCCAGACCGCCGAGCAGGTGACGGCGCTAGGCCGCCGCGCTATCCCCGTCACCTGCGATATTACCAACCTGGAAGCGCTTGACACGTTGTTCGAGGAGCTCGACCGTGAGTACGGCCGGATCGACATTCTGGGCAATGTGTACGGCCCCGGCGCGATGTCACGGCCCGAGGAGACGCCGATCGCCGAAGTGCAGCACGTGATTCACGGTTTGGTTGTCGCGCGCTTCCGCGCCTGCCAACTGGGCGGCCGGCGCATGCTGCGGGCCGGGCGCGGCAGTATCATCAACATCGGCTCGGTCGGCGGTGTGACGTCGCTCGGGCGTGGTCAGGCGGCCTACGGCATGGGCATGGCGGCCGTAGTCCAGCTGACGCGCGAACTAAGCACCGAGTGGAGCAGCCGCGGAGTGCGAGTGAATGCCATTCTGCCAGCCCAGGTGATGAATGCGGGCCTCGAGGAGCGCATCGCGCAGAGCCCGGAACTGGCCAACGTATTCCTGCGCGGCATTCCGGCCGGGCGCTTTGGCAAACCCGACGATATCAAAGGGTTGGCGATCTTCCTGGCCTCCGACGCGTCGGCATGGATCACCGGAGCGATCATACCAATGGACGGCGGCAACTTGGCCAAGAACCCCGGCGGCTCACACCCGGGCATGCCGGGGATAGAGTCTAATCTCACGTAGGAGAAGCCCGCATCATGATACATCAGTCAGAGGCGATGACCACTGCCATGCCGAGACTGCAAAAACAGATGTTAGAACCGGGATACAGCGCCACAGCTCGACCTGTGGCTATGCTAGGCGCAGCGTCGAAAGCTTGGGGTACAATAAATCGATACGCGGCAAAGGCCTTGCATGAGTTTACTGGCTCCCTGGGCATTGTCCCTTGCGCTCATCGCACCAGCGATCATCGCACTCTATCTGCTCAAGCTCCGGCGCGAAGAGCGCACCGTTTCTTCAACCTTGCTTTGGCAACGGGTGTTACGGGATGTCGAAGCGAATGCGCCGTGGCAGAAGCTACGACGCAATATTCTGCTGTTGCTCCAGTTGCTGGTGTTGTTTGCGCTCGTCTTCGCGCTTGCACGACCGTTTATCCACACCACCGGTATTGCTGGGCGCAATCTGATCCTGATCATTGATCGTTCGGCCAGTATGGGAGCGACCGACGCAGGAGGCACGCGCCTAGCCGCCGCGAAAGCCGAGGCGCTCCGCCTGATCGATCAACTGCCGGACAATGGCCGAGCGACGGTGATTGCGATTGGCGGCCAGATGGAAGTGCCCGCTTCAGCCTCCACCGACCGTCGCGAGCTACGGATGGTTATTAACAGACTGCAGCTACGGAATGGAGGCGGCTCGGATTTAACCCAGGCTTTGGCGCTGGCCGGTGCGCTGGCAGCCCGCGATGATCAATCCGAAGTTGCGATTGTGTCGGATGGCGAGGTACAACTTCCTGATAAAGCGGAACTCGCTGCCGAAGTCCACTTCTCGATGATCGGCACCCGCAGCGATAATGCTGCGATTTCGGCACTGGTGCTTGAGCCGACAGTTGGTGGGCAACGTTTGTTTGCCCAGGCGACCAACTATGATACCCACTCGGCCAAACGCCGCTTGATCGTTGAGCTAGATGACCAGCTGTTTAGTGCCTATGATCTGGCGTTGGATCCTGGCGGCGACCGCTCGATTGTGGCCGATGTGCCGGCGACTGTGCGCGTGGCCAGCGCGCACTTTGCGACGCATGACGCCTTGCCGGCCGACGACCAGGCGTGGGCTGCTAGCCCCGGCACCGATAAAGCGTTGGTTCGCGTCTTGTCCGATGGCAATCGTTTTTTACAGGTGGGGCTTGGGAGCTTGCCCGGCTTACAGGTGAGTATGGTGCCGACCACGACCACGACCTTTACCGAAACGGCAGCCCTAACTGTGCTAGATGGCGTGGTCCCCGATCCCTTACCGCCCGGCAATCTGTTGTTCATTGGACCACTGCGCGGCTCACCGCTCTTTTCAGTGACCGGTGAACTACGCTTTCCTGCCCCACGCCCGGCACCCGGCGGCGATCCGGTGTTGCAAAATGTCGGTGTGGCCGATGTCCACGTTTTACGGGCCGCGCAAATTCCTAAGCCGGTGTGGGCACGCACGGTGATCGATAGTGATGGCGGGCCATTATTGCTCGTGGGTGAGCAAGGCGGACGGCGCATTGGTGTGATGAGTTTCGCGCTGCACGAATCCGACTTGCCGGTCCAAATTGCCTTTCCACTGCTCCTTTCAAATCTCGTAAGCTACCTAGCCCCCGCGCAGGGTAGTGCCGCAGCGCAAACAACACCCGGCCAACCGCTGGTGATCGACGTACCGCCTGATGCCTCCACAGTGCGCCTGACACCACCAAGCGGGCCAGCGGTCAATCTACAACCACAGAACGGACAGGTGATCTGGACCGATACCGAAGCACTCGGCATCTATGCGGTGGAGATCGAGCGCAAAGGCGCGCCACCACTGCGCCGCGCGGTCGCCGTTAACATGCGTGATCCTACCGAGTCACAGATTGCCCCGCGCCGGCAGTTGCCATTGTTCCAGAAGGGGGGTCGCGCGGTCGGCGGCACGGAGGAACGGGTCGGACGCACCGAGCTATGGCGCTGGCTCGCTGGCCTCGCCCTCTTGATGCTGACGATTGAATGGCTCGTGTATCAGCGTCCGGCGCTGCTCTGGCTGCGCGGACGGCTGCGCCGCCGCGCTATCTCGGGGTAGCGCTGATATGTCGCTTTCGTTTGTACAACCCGCCTATCTGTGGCTGCTCCTGCTGCTCCTGCCATTTGCAGGATTGACGCTGCTAACGCCCCGGCGCAGCGCACGCTGGCGACTTTGGAGCAGCTTGGCGCTACGCACGTTCATTTTTGTGGCACTGGTATGTGCGCTGGCCGGCGCCCAATGGGTTGGACGCGCCGATCACCTCACAACCGTCTTCATGATCGATAGCTCCGACTCGATATCGCCGAGTGCGCGGGCTCGGGCCGAGGCCTATATACAAACGGCGTTGACTCGCATGCCCACGGGGGATCGTGCGGCGGTGATCGTCTTCGGCAAAGAACCGCTGGTTGAGCGCGCACCTTCTGATAGCCGCCAATGGGTCCGACTCACCGTCGCGCCGCCCGGCAGCTATACCGATATCGATCGCGCTTTGCAACTGGCTCTGGCGATCATGCCCGCTGAAACCCGTAAACGCATCGTGCTGCTATCCGATGGCGGCGAAAACCGGGGCCAGGCGATGAACACGGCGACACTCGCCCGTGCCGCTCAGATTCCGATTGAAACCGTTTCCTTGCAAGGAGCACCCCCGAGTGGTGATGTCGTGCTCGAAGCCGTCGAAGCACCTGCTAGCGCGCGCGACGGACAAGCATTACGCCTAACGCTCCAAGTTCGCGCACCGCAGGCGACCACCGCACGCTTGCGCTTGCTGCTGGATCGCCAGCCGGTCTTCGAGCAGCAGGTCGCGCTACAGGCCAAGCTCAACCGGATCCCGATCACCGTTCCCGCGCCGGGCATCGGGTTTCACACCTGGGAGGCACATATTGACGCGTCTGGCGATACGGTGGGTGCCAACAATGTTGGCTTTGGCTTTTCCAGCATCCAAGGCGCACCCAAGATCGCAATCGTTGAGGGCACACCGGGTCGTGGCAGCAATCTTGCCGCAGCTTTACAAGCGGCCCACATGCAGGTCGCAACGCTAGCCCCCGCCGGGCTACCAGCCTCGCTCGTCGGCCTCGACGCCTACGCCGCCGTCGTACTGGTCGATGTACCGTACCACAGTCTGCCGCCTGCGACTGGGCGGCTGCTGCCCGCTTACGTGCGTGAGCTTGGTCATGGACTGCTGATGGTCGGTGGTGCCGATAGCTATGCTGCGGGTGGCTATCTCAACACGCCCCTCGAAGGTGCGCTGCCGGTTACAATGCGTACACGTGGAGTAAAGATTCGACCCGATGTGGCGCTCGTGCTCGTCATCGACCACTCGGGCTCGATGGCCGGGGACAAATTAGATCTGGCGCGCGAAGGGGCGGCGCAAGCGTTCGGCGCTTTGGATGACAGCGACCAGATTGGTGTTATCCAGTTCGATAGTACTGCCGATTGGGTCGTGCCACTCCAGAAGCGCCCACCCAGCGATAGCTTCCTCAGCGCGCTTCAAGGGATCGGCGTTGGTGGTGGCACCGATCTCCGGCCCGGCTTGGTCGCAGCTGCCGATGCTCTAGAAAAAGCCCAGGCACGCATCAAGCACATCGTCCTACTGACCGATGGGCAAGCGGATGCGAACTACGATGATGTCGTGGCGCGGCTCAAGGGCGATGGTATTACGCTTTCGGCGGTTGGCGTTGGTGAGGACTATGATCCCCACCTCAAAGACATTGCACCGGTGACCGGTGGTCGTTTCTATGAAGCGCGCAATTTCGCGGATATTCCCGCACTGTTCTTCGATGAAACGTTGCGTATCTCACGGCGCGGCATTGTCGAGCACGACTTTATCCCCACCTTAAGCTTCCCGGCTGCCGCGCTACGCGATATTAACGCGGTTCCACCGCTGCATGGCTATAATGCTGTGACTCCGAAGTCAAATGCGCAGGTTGTGCTTCAATCTGACGAAAGCGACCCGATTTTGGCGCAGTGGCAATACGGTCTTGGCCGAGCCGCCGCCTGGACTTCGGACCTGCGTGGCCAATGGGGTCGTGACTGGGTCGCTTGGCAGGATTTCAGCCGCTTTGTGGACCAACTGGTCGGTTCGCTCTTGCCCGTTCCGACACCCAGTGGCTGGGAAGCCGCCACCAATGTCGAAGGCGCGGCTCTGGTGCTCAGCCTGCGGGCCGACGGGCTCGACAATCAGCCTCGGACCGGGCTTCATCCAACAGGTCGCTTGATCGCCGCCGATGGCCGTGTGATCGAGGTGCCCTTGTCTGAGGTTACACCCGGTCGCTATCGTGCTACGATGAGCCTGCCCGATGCCGGCGTCTACCAGGCACAGGTTGTAGCGATGGGCCCTGATGGGCAGATCGAGGGGTTGGCCCAAACTGGAGCCGTCGTGCCGCCATCGGCCGAATACTTACAGCGCGATGGTAACGTTGGTCTGCTCCAAGCCCTGGCACAAACGACCGGCGGTCACTTCGATCCGCAGCCGACCCAAGCCTGGAGTTTGCCTCCCACTACGACCAGACGCACCGCTC
>JACDGP010000090.1 GCA_013821605.1 Herpetosiphonaceae bacterium | reverse complement strand
GACCCGTCCCGTTCCCCCGATTCATTTATTCCTTCGTTCTCGTCGAAAGGAGCCACGACGCCGAACACCTTCCAAGATCGTCCCTAAACTCGACGGAAACCTGTCTCAAAGTGCTTGACACATACCGCAGGGTGTGGTCAGCACCAGCAACACCGCCAGCGACACACTAACGCCAACCCGCGCGACAAAGATCACCGCGCTATACATCGCCGGTAACGACGGGTGAATATGGATCGGCCCCACTGCCACATTGAACAACCAAGGCTGCTGCCCAAAGAAAACGGACGGAATGATAACCACCCCTGCAAAGAAGGGAATGCCGACCCAAACCCTGCGCACAAAGAAGTCAAAGGGTACCCGACTGAGTCGCGCCGCCAGCAGGATTATGAGATAGAGCACGACCAGGGCAAACAGCGACCGCGACAAACTCGCCGCGAGCACGGTCACGAGGAACATCACCAGCTTGGCGCGCGGATCGCGCCGTTGAAGCCAACCGGGTCGCCGCGCATGCTCTTCGGTAAAAACTGCTCGCTCAATCGAGCCCGCAATGCCGCCGATCGTGTGCTCCAGCCACCCAATATGGCCTTCGGGAGTTTTGGCAGTAGCCATCGCTTAGGCAGTTTCTGCGCTTGGCATGTCGGGCGCACGCTTCAGGAGCCGCGCGAGCAATCCGACCAGCAGCGTTAATAGGAGAATGCCGATGATGCCACTGATTTCATAGCCAATCGCAGCATGCCACAAGGGTGCATTCGCGTCGCCGAAAAATTGCCCCGGTAGATTATAGCCACCCAGCGGGGCGCTAAAGAAGCCCGACAACGACTGCAAACCTTTGGGGACATAGCCGAAGGCTTGCTGAACATCAGCCGTACTCCCTTCGCCATAGGCAAAGCCGGGCGCGATCAGACCGAGAGGCGCGATGACCGCGATGGCAGTGAAGGCAGTTCCAATCGCTTTCAGGCGACCCGGCAGCAGCACGCGCGCCAGGGGAATAAGAATCGCTGCGATGACCGCAACAATTAATAGCATCGTAGCAACATCGGCCCAGTTGACCTGCGACCAATCGGCACCGAAGAAATGCACGAAGCTCCCACCGGTCAGCAGGCCGGCGACCACGAAGACGACTAAGATAGCGGCGATACTGCTGATAGCAATCTGCCACAGAGGTCGCCGGGTCGCTTGCCCCTCCCCAACCCCTGGACCAACCACAACGCGGCGCAGCCCTATCAGGTACTCCGGATGGCGCTTCTGCAAATACGCCAGGCCAAGTGCCGTGATCAATGCTTCAACGAGTGACGCACCAAAGGCGTGGGATAAGAGCATAGCCAGAATCGCCGCGCTGAGGCCATACGGACTATACAGCGGACGGCCGCCCTCATTGAACAAGAGCGGTTGCAGGCCAAGCTCGATGCCCACGGCCAAGGCGGCCACGGTGATACCGATATAAGAGCCAATGCCGGCGGCCCACACGCGGCGGGGCGACAGGATCTCCGACCGTCCCGCAATCGCCTTGTAGACATAGAAACCGACAAAGGGCAGAATGATCCCCATATTGAGGCAATTGGCGAAGATCGCCAGTACACCTCCATCGCCAAAAAAGAGTGCCTGGATAATGAGGGCCATGCTGACACCGATGATGGCAGCCCAAGGACCCAGCACAACGGCGATCAATGTACCACCTACCCCATGTGCCGTCGTACCACCGGGCACCGGCACATTGAACATCATGATCGTGAAGCTAAAGGCCGAGAAGATCGCCAGCAAGGGCACAGTGCGATTGTTCAAGACGCGCTGAACCCGTTTAACCGCCAGACCCCAAGTGGGTACCGTCACTATGCCCGTGCCGAGCGAGAAGATGGGACTGAGATAGCCGTCAGGAATATGCATGGCACTAGCTCCGTTCGTTCATGTAGCGGCATCATTACCGGGACTATGCGTATCGCAAATAGTTGCAACTACGACTGGTCGCGTCTTCAATATATGCTTCTTACTGGCAGCTGTCAACCACCTCGTGCCCGACGGCCTCTGGCATTTGTAACGATTTTTGTAAACAAACTTGTAGCGGTTGCCACTACCCGTGATCCCAAAACTGCGAGTGCAGGAGCCGCCGTAGATGCCCACGGGGGGATGCATATGGTCTATACCGCCTACGTCGGCTACGGCACCCTCAGCCCCGCTTACTACTCCTATTGTGGCAGCGGCTCTAGCTGCTCGAATGCGGCCAACTGGCAGACCGTTACGTTTGGCTCCGGCAAGGACTATGTCGTGAAAGCCGAGATTGCCCTACCGAGCGCAGTGGCACGAACTAAACATCAGCGCTACTCCAAATAATTATGATGCCGATAGTGTCCAAACTCCTGATCTAGATTTCACCAAGCAGGATCAACCCCGCATCATCACGCCACTTTATTCCAACGGGTCAAGACCCCGTTATCGCCCTAGATAGCCAAGCGCGTCCGCGCATTGCCTTCCGAATCACTCGATACACTCGATCAAGATTTTCAGCCACCGATTCCCACGAACTGTGACATCGGTACTTGGTTCGGTGCCCGTCCAACGCTCGCACTCGATGGGGCAGGCAATCCACGTATTGGCTATGACGGTGAATGGGTCGTCGGCAATAACGCAGCGTGCCAGCCCGCGATCTCATATCGCTCCGTGCGCTGGACCTTCTTCCCGCAGCCATAGGAGCGAACTGGCAGACGGCATGGCAGCATGAGACGTCGGAGGTTCCTAGAAGATCCCGGTGTCTCTGATCCAGGAGATCAATATCGGGACTGGCGTGATGCCAGTCCCGATCATGGAGCAACGGTTTTGTTGGACGGAAAGATGAGTTAGCGCTCGGCTTCGAGGTTGATCACGCTCTCAGCAAGTTGGGTCAACTTCTTGTCCGTCTCCCCTTCCTCATCCAGCGTCTGCTGCAAGAGCGACTGTCCTTGTTTCTCGCCCAGCAGTTGAGCATAGGTGCGTACGCAGCCATACCCAGCAATTTCATAATGCTCCACACGCTGGGCGGCGGCGATCAGTCCCGCATCAATGGCTGCCGGCTCGCCCTTCGTCTTGATCATCTCGTCACCCTCGATGATCAGCCCCTCCATCCCATGGCAGGTTTGGCCGCCAGCTTTCGTGCCAAGTTGTTGAAAAATCTGTTCCAGCCGTTGGACGTGGTTCTGCGTCTGCGTCAGATGCTCCTGAAAGGCGCTCTGAAGTTGCGCATGCGACGCGGCCTTGGCCATTTTCGGCAGCGCCTTAACGAGCTGGTTCTCGGCACTGTACAGATCCTGCAACTGCTCTACATAGAGATCGCGAAGTGTTTCAAGTTTCATCATAGGCCCCTTTGCTATTGACTTACTGACTACCAAGGCAAGTTGCGTGCCCACGCAGGTGACTACGCCCGCAGTAGTGCTTGTGGGAGGGTGATCACTATAAGGCTGCGGTCAGTAGCCTACCATTCCGCCTCCGTAGGCCACGCTATACAGTACACGCAGATCGGTTGAGCGGGAGGTTGAGCTTGAGAAGATTTACCAGTCCTTCACATTGGTCGGCCAGTGCATCTTTCTTCACGCGTTGCTGTTATGCTCTGGCCATCGCTCTTGTTGCTTCACTGCTTATGTTCCCACTTGCAGTTCCGGCGCAGGCAGTCACGGTGACAGCACTTCCCGTATGCAGCCCACAGCAGGTTATGGCCGCCGTAGGTGCGGGCGGCGCGACCGGCAGCATCGCCATCACCGCGAGCGTAGCCAATCGAGGGGCACCATGTCACATCGCAGCGCCGCTGCAACTGACCATCGAAACCGCAGGCGGCCAGAGCCTGTCGCAGATTCAGGGCAACCCGGGGAGCACATTTCTGGAGACCGATCTCCACATCGGCGAACAGGTGGGAGCCAGCTTCGCCTGGATGAACTGGTGCGGAGATCGGGAGCCTGTTTTGCTCAGTGTGCAGGTGCTTGGACAAAAGGTGACCCGGCTGCAAGATATTCCCGCCCGCTGCGATAACCCGCCTGATCCATCATGGCTGCACGTGATCATCACTCTCCCACCGGGCCAGCCAGAGCACATGTTCACCGCGACGTTCCGGCTTACCCTGCTTGGGACGGTGACCTCAGGACAAACCTTCAGCTTAGAAGTCGTGCCGCAGAACTTACGGGTTGGGCAGACGGGCTTTGACGTGTGCGATGGGATAAACCCATGCGTAGGCGATGGCCACGTATATGAGCGTAGGTTTGCCTTTCCGGCAGGCACAGCCCTGAACTACAAGTTTGTACGACTCGTGCCCGGCGCTCCTGTTGAAGTACTTACAAACGGTACGGAAACGCTCAACCAGGACACGGTCACGAGTGCCGCATTCCGGTTCGCCGCGAGCGGCAACGGCGAGCAAGGCGGCAACCAGCCGCTGCCTAGCCTATTGCCCAACACCGGCGCAGGGGCAATGGTGCCACCCGAAAGCCAGTGCGAAACCGACATTGTGCTAACGATGGCAGCACTCATGTTCCTGGCCGGTTTTGGCCTGCGGCGTCGCGCACTGTAAATTCGTTCATAAGTGCTGTTTATTTTAACCGGTTCTGTTGCGTCCGGGTGGGCAATTCACACGAGTTCTGCTTCACATGAGCGTTAGCAGGGTGGAAGCAGACGCAGATCGGGCTAGATCGCCCGGGCGAGTTGGGACCGCACCTTCATGAGGCGCATTCGAGCTTATCAACTTCCACATTTCGGGCATTGCATGTACGCGGCGGCCATATGATTGATGCTAGTGGGAACTTGCCGTAGCAGAATGATGTGCCTCCGTTGACTGAGTCACGGCTTTAATCCACATTCAAACTGCTGCCTGCATCCTGCCAAGTGAGGTGGTTCTCCCAAGTTCTCAGTGCGTCCTACACACTGGCTGGCCAGATTGTTGTCCCACGTGCTCCAGCAATGATATGGCGCTGGTTCCTAAGGAAACAGCCTCCCACTGCTTAGTAGCACGCAGCCGCCAAAGAAAATGCCCAGCAGTCACTCACGGTCGTCCACTCCTCCCGTAGGAACTCCGGTCGGCAACAGAGAAGCGTACACTGATAGCGGGGCGTTGACCAATGCACCTCCGTTCCTGCACCACTTAAATTCCGGCTGGTTGTCGCATGCAGGATGTCTAAGGCTTCTGTATTGAGGATACCTTCCACATCGATACTTGCCTAACGGGGTTTGTACTGTTAGAGGGGATAGCGACAGCGGACCAGAAAGGACCTCTGGAAAGAGGGTCATGATGTGCTCCTTAGCCAACATGCAGAACACTTTGGCGCAGCAGATCAAACGCTGCTCTGCCATACGTGATAGTTGTAAAATTCGGTACTGTCGTAGACCATTGTGACACTGTTGCCCCCGTGGTCGGTCGTGGCGGTCAAGCAGATCGAGCGGGCTGTAGCTGTAGTTCGTGGTCGCATAGGCCGCCCAGGTGGCGGCGCTGGTGCAGCTACCTTCGACCATCTGCACGAGCCAGCTTAGCGCGTCGGTTCGGGAATGCGTTTGATGCTGGTTAGCATCACCGACCGTGTGTGAACGCAAGCCGTTCGCGATGCCATAGCGATGCTGGACCGTCGTGGCGTCCGGGTTGGTGATCACGAGCGGAGACGAGTGCATCATAGGTGGTCAAGGTCGGATTGATCCAGTTGGCACACGGAGTAGCAGGTACTGCTAGGCAGAAGTGCTGCCCTATAAAGTTCTATAGCGTCACAGGCAGTGCTGCGTTGTGCTCTTCACTTCACTCAAGCATCACAAACAAGCCTTTCAAAAGATCCTTGCTAATCAAGGCAAAACACTGCTCAGATAGTGCGACCCACATGTCTCCCTGAGCTATTTCGCCAAAGAGGATTTGCGCATACGATTGACGCTCATCCGTGATAATCACCACACTCCCGCGTGGCCACTCAATCACCTCAACCCGATCACTAACATCAGGAATTTCTAACACTACTGATCGAAGTGCTGTTGGTTGAATAGTGTGCTCATCAACAATCCACGCCCGACGCGGGAAGAGAAATTGTACATCACGTAGGATATGCTCCCCATCAATCCCCAAAATTGCCTCACCTCCATTGATGTGCAGCATATAGGCACGGGGCCGCGTAATCTCACTCTGTATATACAGCAACCATTGGGCACTCTGTGGATCGGACCGGTGTACGAGACGACCGTAGGGTGAAGGGTCTCGCAATATGACACGAATAGAATCCACTTATCGAGCCTCAAGTGTCGTCACCAATTGTAGTAGCATGTGTGATCGCCGAAAAGGGTCGTGTCGTCCGTCCGTAACTGTAGTTCTTTACACCGTTACGGCTCAAGGATCACAAACAACCCTTGTAGGTATCCATCCGCAATCAGTGCTAAACATGATGGCGACAATGTTACCCAGAACCCGTTTGGAACAGCAGCACCAAAATGAATCTGAGCTACTGATTGCCTCTCATCCGTAGTGATCATGACGGCGCCAAGCCCCAACTCCATCGTCTCGATTCGTTCGTTAAAATCAGGAAATAGTAATGTAGCAGTTCGATGTCCGAGTTGCGGGCGATGATTGTAGCCCGCAACCAACCGAACTGGTCGAGCACTCCAATTTTGTTCTTTGCTTCACTGGATGTCACTGTTCTTGGCATAGCGGCTTCACCTTATTGCGATACGCATCGCACAAGTATAACTTAAGAGGCCGATTTTATAGCTATTGTGTAAATACTTATAAACTGTAGTATTTCCTAATACCCTTGACAAAAGAACAAATGTACGATATAATGCACCCGTTCTGACGAGCTGACCCCAGCTACCTACGGAGGCTGTATTGTCTATGTCGCACCCCCATCTGGTCGCCAACATCCTCCCATTGCTTTCATTGCTCCCATTGCTTAGCCATTGCTTTTTTATTGCTGTCTACCCCTCTATCTCCTGCTAAGAGCAATCGCCGCCATTGCTTTTCGTCCGAGCAATACGCCCCAATCTATCCCTTTGCAATGCACTAAAACACTCTTCCTCTGGTCATTCGATCACTGTCTACAAGGAGGATTGCTAACAATGCCGTTCAAGAAAGGCCAATCTGGCAACCCAAAGGGTCGTGTCTCCGGTCCTGTCGAGTTGAAAGCACACGCTCGTTTCCGCAAACAATTCGGTCCCACCGCTGAAAACGACGTCATCAAAGCCGTCATCGCCGCCGCGAAACAGGGCAACCTCCAAGCCGCCACTTGGCTCTGGGAGCGCAAATATGGCAAGCCCTCCGATCAGCCTATCCAATCCACGCCGACCACCATTCGCGTCGAATACGGCGACCATCGCCAGCCCGCCGTCCCACCGGTCATGTCCGTGCCCTGGACGCCCGACGACCACTGACCACGTGTCACTCGGCCCTCAGTCTTCAGCACTCATACCTCATAAATCAAGTATCATGCACACGTTCTAGAATACGGTTGGTTAAACGAAGGAGCAGAAACCCCTCATGACTCGACCGCGACCACTTGTACTGTGTGTGATTGATGGCTGGGGCGTGCGTGACCATGTGACCGAAGGCAATGCCATTGCCCTGGCGCAAACTCCACACATGTCGGCATGGCGGACGACGTATCCCTATACCACCTTAGAAGCTTCAGGGCTGGCCGTCGGCTTGCCGCAGGGACAGATGGGCAACAGTGAAGTTGGTCATCTCAACATCGGGGCTGGATTTGTCCTCTACCAGGACTCGACCCGTATTACCGAGTCGATCAACGACGGCTCGTTTTTTCATAACGATGAGCTTGTAGCGGCCTGCCAACATGTCCAGGCTGGCGGTCATAAATTACACCTGCTGGGGTTGCTAGGTCCAGGCGGTGTCCATGCCTATAGTGAGCACCTATATGCCTTACTACGCTTAGCGAAGCAGCAGGGCATCACCGACGTGTATGTGCACCCGTTCTTGGATGGCCGAGATACGCCGCCCCAAAGTGCTATCCCATTTACCGAAGAGTTACTCAAGGTCTGCGCCGAGGTCGGGGTTGGGGAGATTGCGACCATCAGTGGCCGCTACTATGCCATGGACCGCGACAAGCGCTGGGAGCGTGTGGAGAAGGCCTACCGTGCGCTGGTCGAGGGCCAAGGACCGCAGGCCACCGACCCGCTGCAAGTGATCCGGGATGCCTATGCCGCCGCTATTACCGATGAATTCGTGCTCCCGACAGTCATCACCAAGGATGGCAAGCCGGTAGCCACGATTGCGGATGGAGACAGCGTCATCTTCTTCAATTTTCGCACCGACCGCGGCCGCGAGTTGACCCGCGCGATCATGGTCCCGGACTTTAACGGCTTCGAACGTGGCCGGATGCTCGAAAACTTGTACTACGTGACGCTCACCGAATACGAAGCGGCACTGCCGGTGCATGTCGCCTTCCCACCGAAAAATGTGGTAGCTCCCCTGGCAAAAGTGATCAGCGATGCGGGGCTCCGCCAGTTTCACACCGCCGAAACCGAAAAGTATGCGCACGTGACCTTTTTTATTAACGGCGGCCGCGAAGAGCCGTTTCCGGGCGAGGAGCGTGAACTGGTTGCCTCACCTAAGGTGGCAACCTATGATCTCCAGCCGGAGATGAGCGCTGAGCCGGTTACGGAGATGGTGCTCAATGCCCTCGCCGGTAACCAGTATGATGTCATTATTATGAACTTTGCCAATCCAGATATGGTGGGTCACACGGGTGTACTGGCTGCGACGATTAAAGCCGTAACGGTGGTGGATGAATGCCTGGGCCGCATTGCCGATGCGACGCTGGCGGCGGGAGGTGCGATGCTGATCACCTGCGATCACGGTAACGCGGAGCAAATGATTGATCCCCTGACCGGCGCGCCGCATACGGCCCATACCGTCAATCCGGTCCCGTGCGTCGTGTTGTTGCTGCCTGATGACCCGCGCTTGCACGCAACGCTGCGCTCAGGAGGCAAGCTGGCGGACGTAGCGCCAACGATCCTCGATCTGCTCCAGTTGCCCCAGCCGGAGGAAATGACCGGGCGGAGTTTGTTCCAGAACGGAGCTGAGCAGTAGCCCACGAGCACACCGGTATACAAGCTTGAGCAGACGATGACCGACGAGGTTTTTCGCCGGCGGCTGCGCTCCGCGTTGACCGTCGTGGCATTGTTGCTGCCAACCGTTTGTGGTTTTCCCGTGCTGGCCCTGCTGGCACCATCACCGCTGCGTTGGATTGCACTGCTACTGTGGTTAGGCGTGGCGTTTGGGCTCGGCTTGGTTGTCCGCCGAATTCAGCAGCTGTTTCGATCAAGATGACGGGAACGACGAGCAACATGCAGACGAGTCAACCGTTGATTATAGGGGTAGCGGGCGGCACCGGTTCAGGCAAGACAACGGTGTCGCAAACGATTGTGCAACGGGTGGGTGAGGAGCGCATCGCTTATATTCAGCATGACTCGTATTACCGTGAGCGCTCAGATCTGTCCTTTGAGGAACGTGTGGCGATCAACTACGACCATCCAGATTCGTTGGACAATGAATTGCTGCGTCGCCATCTCGATATGTTATGTCGTAGTGAACCCATCGACGTTCCAATCTATGATTTCGCGGCTTTTAATCGTACGGTCGAATCAAGTCGGGTACAGCCACAGCCGGTCGTGCTAGTCGAGGGCATTTTGATCTTCGCGGATCGAGATTTGCGCGAGCGCATGGATGTAAAGATTTATGTCGATACAGATGCCGACCTGCGCTTTATTCGCCGTCTTGAACGCGATATTCATGAGCGCGGCAGGGCCATTCAAACGGTCATCGACCAGTACCTGCATACGGTGCGACCGATGCATATGGAGTTTGTGGAGCCCACTAAGCGCTACGCCGACATTATTATTCCACGCGGCGGCCTGAATCAGATTGCGATCGATATGATCGTGGCCCGCATTGAGGGCCTTTTGGCGGCCCATACCGCAACTCACAAAACGTGAACACTCACATGTTTGAGCCGCTGGCATCGTTGGAAGTGGTGCTGCTGCAACTTCCGGTACCAAATAATCCACAAGCCAACGTTCCACTGGCAGCCGGGTATCTCAAGGCCTATGCCGGTGCACAGGGGCTCCTCGACCATTGCACCATCACGCTCTTACCCCGCACCATCACCGATCATGGCGGCGATGCGTTGATTGTAGCAGAGGTCGTCGCGCGTCGGCCTGCGCTGCTCGGGCTATCCCTCTATACCTGGAACAGCGAGCGTTCGCTGCATCTCGCGTCACTGATCAAGGCCCAACTGCCCGATCTCCTCGTGGTCGTCGGTGGACCTGAAGTCCAAAGCGACAATGATTGGGTGCTAGAGCATCCTGCGGTGGACATCGCGGTACTCGGCGAAGGCGAACAAACCTTTTGTGACCTGCTGCGCTGGCAACTTCAACAACGGCATATGGCAGCGTTTGACGCAGCCCGGATCCCACTGGAAGCTAGCACACGCATGGCAGCACCCCTCACCCTAGCTGCGATCCCCGGCATCGCCTTCCACGACAGTGGACAACTCATCATGACCGAGCCACGCAAAGGGCTGGACGATCTCCAGGTGGTACCCTCCCCCTACCTGCAGGGCTACCTAACGCTCGCACCCGGCGACATGGCCTTTGTCGAGTGCTCGCGGTGGTGCCCGTATCACTGCACCTTTTGCTTATATGGCCGCAATATGGGGTCGAAGCTTGGCAAGCGTTATTTTGGTGCAGAACGGGTGGCAGCCGAAGTCGCCTGGGCCAAAGCTCAGGGCGCATCCGCCGTTCATTTCGTCGAAGCAAACCTTAACCTCTTGCCCTACTTCCGCCAGTTGATGATCGCTTTAAGCGATATCAATGCCGACCGCAGGTTGCCGCTATACGCCGAGTTACGCGGCGAGCATTTGAGCGATGAGGTGATTGGGCAGATGGTGCAGGTCGGCCTAACTGTAGCGGAGGTTGGACTCCAATCGGCCAATCCACGTGCGCTCCAAGCCGTCGAGCGACGCACCGATCTGGTGAAGTGGGCAGCCGGGACACGGCGCTTGTACCACGCGGGCGTTGAAGTGTTGCTCGATGTGATTCTCGGACTGCCTGCGGATGACACTGCCGGGGTCGAATATACGCTGCAATGGATCAAAGCCGAGCAACTCGGCGCGTATGATATCTTCATCCTTCAAGTTTTGCCTGGAACCACCGTGCGTGAACGAGCAGCCCAGTACCAACTGCGCTTCCAGGAGCGCCCGCCCTATTATGTGCTCGCCACCGATCGCCTTGATTACACCGATCTCCGTGCGTTACGCTGGGAACTCAAGCTCCAAGCCGGCTTCGATCCACAGTCGGTCGAGGGCATGCCGGAACTCGAACTAGGATCACGACCGTCCCAAGCAGAGTCCCTAGTCGCTCATTATGTGCTGGATTGCATAGCAGATCAGGATTGGGCCGCGCTTGGGGCACAGATAGCCGACCACGTGACAGCACACTTCACGCTCTTCGTCCATAACTTCGATCCAACGGTCGTGCGCACCTTTGCTTGGCCGATTGCCGAGGCCAATCTTACGATCCATTGGGATATTGTCATCTGCGGACTAGCTCCCGAGCCCACTGTCCTGCATGGCTTGCATCAAGCGTGGCCACATCAGATCGGCTATCTCGACCGGGTCGCAGTCTATCAGCAGGCCCAGCCAGAACCACCCTACCGCAAGGTAACGCCACGTTGGACCTTGCTGCTCCGCGCTATGACCATCGATCCATTGCGCTATGAAGGCATCGCCCACATCGTATGGGAGGTGGAAGCAGAGCAGCTTGCCGCACAGCTTGCAGCACTGGAGCGACATGGCGGGGCGGGGATACTTGTGCATGGCGGCGACGAGGCAGATCGAGAGATCGTTAGAAGTTGGCAGCAGGAAATTGGCTGGCCCGCCTGGTGGTCAGATGACAGCTCCATACAGTGAATCAGGTACCATATAGGTGATAGCAAAAGGAGAAGTAGCGGTGACGAACCAGCAAGATAGTACCCTAACGCGGATCACCCAGGCCATCATCAACCCACCGCGCTACCGCTGGTGGCATGCCGTCGCCTTCGAGGCGGTTGCCCAACTTATAGAGGCACCGGGCTTCCGCAACACGAGTGGACCCAAGACCTACAAAAGCTTCAAGCAAGCTTCCTTCGCACCGCCGTCGTGGGTCTTTGGCCCGGCTTGGGCTATCAACAACCTGTCGGTGTTATGGGGCAATCTGCGCCTGCTGAATATGCCTGCCGATACTCCCTATCGCCGACCACTCCTGTGGCTCCAGGGGGGCAGCTGGCTGTTGTTCAGCACCTTCTCATATGCCTACTTTGGCCTACAAAGCCCGATCTTAGCCTTCACCTGGACCAGCAGCATGTATGCGCTAACGATCGCCAGTGCGATTCTCGCTTCCAATATCGACCCCAAGATTGTCACCTCGCTCATTACCCTGTTGCTCTGGCTGTCGCTGGCATCCGTAGTCGCCGCCTACCAGATGGTGTATAACCCCGATCCATTCTTTGGCACCCCCGCCTGGCGCTAGGATGTTTGATATCACTCGATCCGCTTGGCGCGCTCTTTGGCAGCGCGCAGTCGCGCCAGCGCCTCGTCAGAAACGGGTGGCACTGAGGAAGCGTCACGGAGTTGATCTATTTCGGCTGTCGTGGGCCGCTCAGCAAGTGGACGAGGCATGCGCGGTGGGCTCCAGGTGGGTGGAGCCTCCCGTTCGGCAGAGGGCGATGTGCTGGCAGGGCGTACAACAGCACGCGCTTGGGCACGCCGCAGTTGGTCAAACATCGGTGGCTGTCCTTGACTCCTTGCGGTGCGCCGGAAGAAGCTAGGGATCGCCGCAAAATCGGAGCGGCGAATGCCAAGCCGCCGCACGGCAATATCGAAGGGCAGCAGCAGCAGCGCGAGCAGCAGCAGCGGCAGTGCGATCTCGCTGGCACGCTGTACGGCGGCAAGATCATGGCGAAAGACCTGGCCCGGCTCGCTCACGAGTTGGCCACGGGTCTGCTGCGCCATCGCTTGCAGCAGGGCCGGGTTGGCATCGCGCTGGCGGTATTCGGGCGAATAAGGGACGACGAGCCCGATCGTCTGGGCTGCAATCGGTTGCCCACCTTGCTGGGCCGTTAGTTGAACCAGATATGAACCAGTTTGCGGGCTAGGCAGGGTGGTCTGGAATTGACCGGGGGCCACCTCCTTCAAGGTGATAGGTATGGTCTTGCCATCAGGTGCGATCACCGTACCTGCAACCTGTGCATCAACCAGCGGCTGGTTGTTCGCGTCATGCACACCAGCGGTTACGACCGCCGCCAACCCATCGTTTGCGGCTTGACCATTCAGCAGGCCCGCTGCATGGCGTGGCATACTCCAGCCCACCAACTGCGCCGCGAACTGCCCGAAGGTATTCCAACTCACTAAATCGCGGCCCCACTGCCCTTTCAGATCACTGGTCCAAGCCACAGCGCGGCCTAAACCGTATTGCCACTGCGCCAGCACTGGGTCACCATCGGGCGATTGGAGGATGACTTGTGATGTGGCTTTGGCCTCGGTGCCATTATAGCCACGCAATTGCGGCCACGTACCATTGGTTAAGCCATGCAAGATTGGTGAGTCACCGGTCAGCGTCGGGACAAAGTTCTTTTCAACGATGAAGTTACCCGCAATCTTGAGCGTTTCGGCTACCAGAATCTGCGGCACCTCTTCCATATTCTCGACAGGGTAGTAGCGCCCACCGCCAGTTTGGGCGAGTTGTTCGAGATACGGTGCCGATCCGCTACCCGCTGCGACCGTGGACAAGGTTATGCCGGCGGCACGCATCTCCCGCGCAATATCGAGATTATCGCTGCCCGAGCTCCAGCCGTCAGTCAGCAGCTCCACATGCTTGACCTTGGCATCAGTTAAGTCTAAAGCGGCTTTGGCAGCCAGCAAACCGGCGCGAATATTGGTCGATCCGTTAGGCGTAATACCTTTAATCGCATCCAAAACCTGATCCGAGGTCGGCTTTTGGGCGGTGTTAAGTGCCCAGTGCGGCGCATTATCGAAGGCGACGACGCCGAGCTTATCCTGGGGCTGCAAGAGGGCACTGGCCTGCACAATCGCATCCTTGGCAATATCGACCTTTTGCACACCGCTTTGAATGCGCGCATCGTTCATGTTTGCACCATTGCAGTGGCAGGCTGCCATCGAGCCCGACTTATCTAGCACAAAGACCAATGCTACATCCGGGCGTCGGTTGCGGTCTTTAACCTGCATATCGACTGGTAAGGCAGCTTCAAGCGGTGTCGCCGCATAGTTCCCCATGCCAAAGCTGCGGTCACCTCCCACCATCACCAGGCCGTGACCCAGATCACGCACAAAAGCCGGCAACGTTTGCATCGCAGTGGGTGGCAGTGCACCGGCAGCGACGTTGACTAACACCGTCGCATCATAGCTGGCAAGGCTGGCAAGGCTAGGCGGTAAGGCAGCCGGAGTGATCGTCGCGGGATTCATGTGCGCACTCTGCAGCGTGGCTACGAGATTTTGCGCTTCGCCCGGATTGCCCTCAACGACCAGCACGTGTGGCTCGCCCGTGACGTTGACGAGCGTCGCTGCCTCGTTATTCTGCCGCCGTTGATCGCCTTGCACCTCGATCTCAGCACTATAGCGGACAAAGCCGGTGGTTTCGGCTGGCACTTGAAAGTTGAACTCCTGCGCTCCGGCTTTAAGCTGGACGGCCCGCTCAGTAACCAACTGATCACCGGCCCGCAGGCGGAGTGTACCGGCGACGGGAGCCGGAGCACGTACTGCGACCGTAATGTTGACCGTTTGGCCCTTGCGGACTTCGGCCGGAGCCCGCACATCATCTAGCTGAGCAGCATCATTGCCTGTACCACTATTCAACGCGACGACGTCGATCGGCACGTGCTGCGCCTGAGCGAATTGGAGTGCGGTGCGTGTATCGCCCGCATTCTCACCACCATCTGATAAAAGCACCAGCCGCTTCTCACTATCTCCCGGCAGTAGTGCCAAACCTAATTCGAGCGCGGCTCCAATGTTGGTACGCGAGACGATGGGCACCGACAGAAGCCGACGTAAGCTCCGTTCGCTCGACGGTGCACGCTCGACCAACGCATTTTCGCCGAACACGACGATCGCTGCCCGGTCATCCTTCGGCATCGTAGCCAGAGCTTGCTGGATAAACTGTTCCGCGTGTGCCCGAGCTACCGGTAACACCGAGTCGGAGCTATCAACCAGAAAGACGGTGGTGAGCTGATTAACACCTCGCACCAGCTGTGTGCCGGCCAGGCTCCCAAGTAGTGCCAACAAGAGCACAGAGCGCAAGACCATGCTGGTCCAGAAGCGCCCCTTGCCCAAGCGACGCGGTGCAAGCAGCGCCAAGACCCACACGGGAATAAGCAACAAGAGGAGCCATAGGGCCGCCGGATAGATAAACGATATGTGCATGTGCAATCTAAGCTGGTGTCATCTAACGTGCTAACGCGTCATTCGTGCCTCCTCAGATTGTACAGGAAATGGGGCCGGACTGACAGTGTATAATGCACCGTTTGAGATAGTGTCGGCAAGGATGGGAATGAAAAAGGGTGTCGTTTACGCGGGTAGCTGCTATATCGCATGGGGTCTATTGCCCTTCTTCTGGAAAGCCTTGCACAATGTGCCTGCTCTAGAAATTGTTGCACATCGCATTGTGTGGTCGCTCCTCGTCGTGCTGGGCTTGCTAGCCTACCGGCACCAGTGGCACTGGCTTGGGGCTGCACTACGCAATCGGCGGATCATGCTGACCTACGCAACGAGTGCCTGTATGCTCACCGTAAACTGGCTAGTGTATATCTGGGCGGTGAATGCCGGGTACGTAGTTGAAACCAGCCTGGGCTACTTCATCAACCCACTGGTTAGTGTACTGCTGGGCGTGCTGTTTCTGAGGGAACGCTTACGGCTGGGCCAAGTGTTGGCCCTCGCTGTAGCCTGTTGCGGCGTTGGCTACCTGACGTTGAGCTATGGGCGGATACCCTGGATTGCACTCACCATCGCCGGATCCTTCGGTATATATGGTTTACTGCGCAAGACGGCAGCACTTGAGTCGCTTGAGGGGTTGACGTTAGAAACGCTCCTGCTCTTCCTGCCGGCACTCGTCTATCTGGTGTACTTGACATGGGTAGGGCATGCGGCACTGGGCCACGGTCCCGTCCTGACCAATGCACTGCTCGTGCTGGCCGGTGTGGTAACGGCGATACCACTGCTCCTTTTCGCTGCCGGTGCCCGGCTGATTAGCATGACCACGCTGGGCATCCTACAGTTCGTGAACCCAACGCTGCAATTCTTCCTCGGGGTCTTCGTCTACCACGAGGCCCTTAGCTCGTCACAACTGGTCGGTTTTGCCTTTATCTGGGTCGCACTCGTCCTGTATCTGATCGAAGGCCGGTTCGCCGGACGACGGATCGGCAGCAGGCCAAGGACTCACGAAGCTGTGCCGATCAAATAAAGGCTAGTCGTCATCCGATAAATTGAGCACCGACAAGAAGGCTTCTTGTGGGATATCCACATTGCCGACCGTTTTCATCCGCTTCTTACCGGCCGCTTGCTTGCTCAAGAGTTTTTTCTTCCGGCTGATATCGCCGCCGTAACATTTGGCGAGCACATCTTTGCGGAAGGCACGAATAGTTTCGCGAGCGACAATCTTCGAGCCAATTGCCGCCTGGACCGGCACTTCAAACATTTGACGCGGAATCAACTTTTGGAGCTTCTCGACCAGCCGACGGCCCTGCTGCTGGGCTGTCTCGCGGTGCGTAATCATCGATAGGGCATCAACCGGGACGGCGTTCACCATGATGTCGAGCTTGACGAGATCGGCGGCCTGATAGCCGGTCAACGTGTAGTCGAGCGAAGCATAGCCCTGGGTACGCGACTTGAGCTGATCATAAAAGTCGATCACGATCTCGGCCAGTGGGATGGTGTACTTGAGCACCACGCGCTGCGCATCAAGATAGTCCATCGTCTCGAAGGTGCCACGGCGGCCGGTGACGAGCTCCATGACCTGACCGATGTAGCGGCTAGGCACAATGACCGAAATCTGCATAACCGGCTCTTCGATCTCAGAAATCTTCGTCAGTTCAGGCATTTCAGATGGATTATCAAAGGTGACGATCTCGCCATCGGTTTGGAGCACACGGTATTCAACCGAGGGAGCCGTGATCAGCAGGTCGAGGTTATATTCACGCTCCAACCGCTCGCGCACAATCTCCATGTGCAGCATACCGAGGAAGCCCGCGCGATAGCCGAAGCCTAGCGCCGCCGAGGTTTCCGGCGCGAAAGAAAGCGCGGCATCGTTGAGCTTAAGCTTATCGAGTGCGTCACGCAGCAGCGGATAATCACTCGAATCAACCGGATAAATACCGGCAAAGACCATCGGCTTGGCCGGGCGGTAGCCGCCCAGTGATGCCGTAGCGGAGTTGGTGACAGAGGTGACGGTATCGCCCACCTGACAATCAGCGACAGTTTTGAGGCCGGTCGCAATATAGCCAGTTTCACCGGTGTGAAGCACATCCACGACTGTCATAGCCGGCCGGAAGACGCCGATCTCCAACGTATCGGTCCGGACGTCGGTACCCATGAATAAGACCGGCTCTCCCGTACGCAGTTCCCCTTCCATAACTCGGATGTAGGCAATCACACCCTTATAGGCGTTATAGTGGGAGTCGAAAATGAGCGCCTGGAGCGGTGCCGCCGGATCGCCTTTCGGCGCGGGAATGCGCTCCACAATTGCTTCCAGGATCGCGCTAATACCGATGCCTTCTTTAGCCGAGGCGTGGATAATCTCGTCTTTAGGCAAGCCGATCACGTGCTCGATATCCTCGGCAACACGTTCGGGCTCAGCGCCGGGCAAGTCAATTTTATTCAGGACCGGGATAATGGTGAGATCATGCTCGACGGCCATATACACGTTGGCCAGGGTTTGCGCCTCGATCCCCTGGGCCGCATCAACGACCAGCAAGGCGCCTTCGCAGGCTGCCAGGGCGCGACTGACCTCGTAGGAAAAATCGACATGGCCGGGGCAATCGATCAGGTTGAGCTGGTAGGCCTCACCGTTCAGCGCCTTGTAGTCCATGCGGACTGCTTTGGCCTTGATGGTGATCCCTTTTTCACGCTCCAGGTCCATGCTATCGAGCGCCTGCTCACGCTTATCGCGGTCGGCGATCGCGCCGGTGACCTCTAATAAGCGGTCACTGAGCGTCGTTTTACCATGATCAATATGGGCAATAATGACAAAGTTACGAATATGCTGTTGATCAATCATAAGTGCTATCGAACCGTGTTTGCTTCATCATAGAGACACGAAAGAGCGCGCCATTGAGCGCGCCAGTGGAGCATGAACATGCTACCCTATGGGTAGTATAACACGAACGATTATTGCATTGCGTCTAGCAGATCCTCGAAGCTCTTTTCGACGCGCAGGGCTTTGCCAATATTCTTGACTGTAGCATCAGGGTAGGCACTATAGAACAGGTCGGCGGTAAACTGGTGGCCGCGTACGTAGGCCTTGAAGGCATCGCGGTTGCGCGAGCCACCATCGGGAAAGCCTTCACAGTTGCTCCAGATGGCATCTAGGCCATCCGCTGCTTTCTCAATAAACTCGTCGATATAATCATCCCAGCTGCCGTCGAAGTTACTGGTGAAGAGCAAGCGAGTGTCGTTGTCGATAATGACCCAGCGTGCGAAATGAATCGTGGAGATCAAGGTGATCGGACTCACACGGCTCGGATCACCAAGATGAGCCAACACTGCCCGCAGCTTGTCAACCGAGCCCGGCTTAATCCCGACGATGGCCGTAATAATGGTGTGAACGCCTGAACTGTCCATGCAGTCCTCCTTTATGTAGTGCTGCCGGCGGCAATGAACCGCAGCGCTTTAATACCTGGCAAGAAGAAGTACTCACCGCCTTTGACCGTGACAAAGCGGGGTAGACCGTGCAACCGCTTGCGGACGGGCCAGGCCTGAATGGTATGGTCATACGTCCCATCATTGTCGCCCACGATCGGATCTTTGTCATTTTCCAAACCATCGAACTTTTTGTTGTTGATCCAAACTCGCTGCACAAACTCGAACTGGCGGGCCAGGCTCGCGTTGACGAGCACACCGGCAACGCCGCGGTCCGCACCATCATCAGGAGCCCCCTCGGGTAGTGGCGGACCGTAGGGCAGACCCCGGCGCACCAGCAGGTGACGCGTGCGCTCGATTTCAGGCTGTGTGTCGCGTGGATTGACCCGCCGAATATGGGCACCGATCGGACAAGCAAGCCCACGTGCGTCCATTGCTGCGTAGTTGAAGTCAGCATTACGCTGAGAATCTTCGGCCAGCACCAGATCGTCGCCGTTGGGAGCGAGGACTAGTGGCGCGCCGCTACGCCAGCGGCCCATCAGCTTCGCCGCAATCCATTCGACCTGCTCATCGCTACCCACTTGCTCATGGAGGAACCGGCGAAAGGCAGCGACATCCTGATGCAGCTTGCGATAAACCAGGTAGCTGCCGTTGCGGCCGAGCATCTCCGGCTGCGGAAAGGGCGGCATATCGCCCAACTGATCGGGATAGCCGAGCACAAACTCCCCGGGCTTGATGGCGACCTCGTGCGGCATGGGCTCTTGCTGGCTACCCTCAATCAGCACCCGCGAAATGCCGTCACGGTAGCCGAAATGTTCTTTGATGCCGGGCAAGGCTTGGACATCCTGGAACGATAATTCGGACGTGCCACCGGACTGTTCTAGCAAGGCGCGATGACGACTGCTCAGGGCCTCGAGACTGCCAAGGTCCTGGGCAAAAAGCATGAACATGACGTGCATCTGTTCGGTGCCAAAACCACCTTCCCAATGCTCGGGACTGCTGCTGCCTGTATCGCCCAGCATTTCGGCGCGTTGCACAATGCCCTGCCGGAACTCGTCAGCAAACGTGTCGAGCGACGGCTGCGGCAGACCAAGTGCTCTCAAGCCGTTATACGAAAAGGCCACATTGACACAAGCCGGCAGTTTATCGGGGCGCGGTGTCGCATTGGTTATCTCGGCGGCGATTTGCGCCAGCCACTGTTGCGCCTTTCCGGCGTCCGTAATTTGGAGAAAGATGTAGCGTCCAACAGGAAGATTATAGCCTCGCACCGTCAGTCCTTGAATATCGTCCAGTTCTAGCATGCCTCAGCCTCGAATACGGGTATCCAGAAAGAGGAAACAGCGGCTCTGCATAAGCGTCGGGGACCAACACTTCACTCGCCCGAAGCTATCTTAGCATCTCACGTCAAGTAGTGGAGGTCTCGATCACATTGAGCAAAAAAGCATACTCCAGCGCCGTTTCTTCCAACGCATCGAAGCGTCCTGATGCACCACCATGGCCGGATCCCATGTCGGTCTTGAGCAGCAGAAGGCGTCTGCCGGTCTTGAGAGCACGAAGCCTGGCGACCCACTTCGCAGGCTCCCAATACGACACACGCGGGTCATTCATTCCAGTCGTCACCAGCATATTCGGGTAGTCTTTCGCCGCAACATTGTCATAGGGCGAGTAGGACTTCAGGTAGTGGTAGGTGTCCGGATCATTGGGATTACCCCACTGCTCGTATTCAATCACGGTCAAGGGGAGCGTCGGGTCGCTCATGGTGTTGATCACATCAACGAATGGGACTTTGGCGATAACCGCTTGCCAGAGATCGGTCCGCATGTTAACAACTGCGCCCATCAGCAGACCACCGGCACTCGCCCCGCTTATCGCCAGATGTTGAGGGGCGGTGTACCCAGCAGCTATCAGGTGTTCGGCACAGGCAATGAAGTCGGTAAAGGTGTTTTGCTTGTGATTGAGCTTACCGTCGTCATACCACGCGCGCCCGAGATCCGAGCCACCACGGATATGCGCAATGGCGTAGATGAAGCCGCGATCAAGCAAGCTCAAGCGCCGTGACGAAAAAGCGGGGTCAATGGTGATGCCGTAGGAGCCGTAGCCATAGAGCAAGGTCGGGTTGCTGTGGTCCCGCCGCAACCCTTTGCGGTAGACCAATGAGATGGGAACAGCCGTACCGTCAGCCGCCAGGGCAATGAGTCGGTCTGATGCGTACAAGGATGGGTCATAGCCGCTCGGGATCTCGTCCTGCTTGCGCAAGTGCCACGTGCCGAGTTGCATGTCATAATCAATGATGGAGTCGGGGGTCACCAACGAACTATACGTAAAGCGCAGAATGTTGGTGTTGAACTCAGCGTTTGGCCCAGGTACATAAGTATACACGGGCTCCGGAAATTCGACATCGCGCACGTCATGGCCGTAGGGGTCCGTGATGCGGATGCGCTTGAGCCCCTGCTCGCGCTCGTACAGCACCAAGTGATTGTGGAAAACGTCGATACCGTCCAGCAGCACAGCCGAGCGGTGGGCGAGCAACTCACGCCAGTATGCCTTCTCAGGCGTTGCAATGGGTGCCTCCACCAGCTTGAAGTTCAAGGCCTCGTCGTTCGTCACGATCAGAAAACGGTCGTCATGATGCTCAACCGAATACTCCATGCCTGATTGGCGAGGATGAATCATCTTAAAAGGTGCCTGAGGCTCATCTGCCGGCATGAAGCGCACCTCGCTCGTTGTCGTGCTGTGAAGGGCAAGCAGCAGAAACATTTTGCTGGCAGTCTTAGCAATATCAACAAAGAATGCTTCATCCAACTCATGATAGACGAGCATATCAAAGGACGAAGCAGTGCCGACCGTGTGACGGAAGAGCTGATACGGACGCATTGCCATGTCCAGCACAGTGTAAAAAATGGTGTGGTTATCGTTGGCCCATTCGACGCCATAGTAAGTATTGGGAATCTGATCCGAAAGGAATTGCCCACTTGCCAGGTCTTTCACGAAGAGCGTGTATTGTTCGCTGCCGGAGGTATCGACTGAGTAGGCCAACGTGCGATGGTCTGGACTTACTTTGTAGGCACCAAGCCTACAATAGGAGTGGCCTGCCGCAAGCTGATTTTGGTCAAGCAAAACTTCCTCTACTGCTTCCAGGTCACCTCGTTTCCGGCAAAAAATTGGGTATTGAAGGCCTTCCTCCGTCCGCGAGTAGTAAAGGTAGCCGTCATGGGGTACCGGCACCGACCGGTCGGCCTCCTTAATCCGGCCACGCAGCTCGCTGTACAACTGCTTTTGCAAAGCTTCGGTTGGGCGTATCACGTCGGTGAGGTATTGGTTCTCAGCTTCGAGGTACGCAACAACATCTGGGTTCGAACGATCACGCAGCCAGAAATAGTTATCAACCAGTGTTTCGCCGTGTAGTGTTGTTTCGTGTGGCACGATGGGGGCAATCGGAGGATGAGCAGTCATGATCATTAAATGTCTCCATATTGGGATAAAGTACACACTACCAACGAGCCGTGGTTGTTCAAATCATACTCGATACTTACGAGTCATGCGAAGCTTGGAAGTGGAGACGATTATCATGGTAAAGCCGATCAATGCAGATGCCGTGCTGAGGACTGACCGCCTCGTCCTTGAGCCGCTCCAACAACACCATGCGTTAGATCTCTACGCGATCCTGCAGGATGAACGCATCTACCGTTATATCCCACAAGATCCGCCAATGTCCCTGCGCCTATTAGAACAACGCTATCACCAATTGGAGCGTCGCCGGTCACCGGGGGATGACGAAGTCTGGCTCAATTGGGCCGTTCGACTAAAGGAACCACCTTGCGAGTATATTGGTCGCCTTGAAGCCTCCGTATTACAGGATCGGATGGCCTATCTAGCCTATGAACTTACACCCGACGTTTGGGGACGAGGCTACGCAACCGAGGCGTGCAGATGCGTGCTAAATATACTCTTTGCCGATTATGCCGTCATCGAAGTGCTTGCAGAGGTGGACACGCGCAACGCTGCATCGATCAAGCTGCTTGAACGGCTAGGCTTCGGGCTCTGGGGTTTTCGCGCCGAGGCAGACTTTTTTAAAGGAAAGGGCAGCGATGAGTATACGTATCGTCTCACAGCACCTGGACCTGCCTCCTAACATATCCCGATTGCACGAGCCATCATCCACACCTCAGGCACCATAAATGGCTATCGGTCCAGGGATGCGGTAGAATGACGGGCGTTTGGGAGTTTCGATGGCACCTGTGCCACATCTGGGGCGGCGGCTGGCGTTGTCAGTAGTGCTCGGAGCCGTCGTACTGGCGGGTTTGAGCATCTTCAC
>JACDGP010000229.1 GCA_013821605.1 Herpetosiphonaceae bacterium | reverse complement strand
CGCATGCGGTGCTGACGCACAACAGCGTGACGGTGCCTTACGATGCCAACGGCAACATGCTGCAGGATAGCTTGCACACCTTTACCTTCAACGCCGACAACCAGCCGACGACCATCAGTTATGGCTCACAAACGGAGAGCTACAGCTATGACGCCGAGGGAACGCGCGTGACGCGGACGACGAGTAGCGGCACGACGGCGTACATTGGCGACCTGCTCGAAGCGGATGTGGGGCAGAATGTGGTGCGGCGGCTGTACACCTTCAACGGCCGGGTGTGGGCGCAACGCACGGTCACGGCAACCAGCAACACGGTGCAGTATCTGCAGAGTAACTATCTGGGCAGCGTGGTTGGCATCACCGACGCAAGCGGCACGTTGGTCGACACGATGCGCTACAGTCCGTGGGGTGAGCAGCGCAACCTGACGATGTCGGAAACGACGCTGAACTATACTGGGCAACATTGGGATAGCACGGCGCTGATCTACGACCACGCGCGCTACTACAACCCGGCGTGGGGGCGCTTCATGAGTCCGGATAGCATCGTGCCGGGCATGGAGAGCGGCAGCGGTGGTGCGGCGGCGACGGTCGGCAGTGGTGGCACGACGCCGCTGACGGTGGACTTTCACGAGCCAGGCTTTGCAAGCCAGCACAACCAGCACAACGCAGACACGACGAGCATGGGCTTCTGGTTCGAGTTGAGCAGCAATGAGCGGAGGAAGGCCGAGAGTCCGATGGGACCGGCTAATCCCCAGGCGCTCAATCGCTACAGCTATGCACTTAATAATCCGCTCAGATATACTGATCCGACTGGGCACTGTCCCTGGTGTGTTGGTGCCATCATAGGGTCTCTTGGAGGATTAGCTTACTACGCCTATACCCATCAAGGTAATTTCAATATATGGCAGGCGTTAGAGTACACGGTAGGCGGGGCTGTAATTGGGTCCGGTCTTGGATGGCTAGCAGGAGGTGGGCTTGCATGGCTAGCCGAACAACTTGGAGAAGAAGTCAGTTCCGTTCCTATTGGCACCGATTTTGGTAAACTAGGTACACTTGTCGAAGATCCAGGCATCACCCGAACCTTTATAAATTCATATGCAGCGGGACGACTTGCTCAACGTGGTATAACTGTTGAGGATCTTGACGCATGGGCTAACTTGCCTACAAAAGTGCTTTCACAAAGTGGCGGGCAAAAATTTCTCTACATTACGGCACAGGGGGCATGGGTTTTAGATACTGCAGGTAGGCTTGTGACAGCCTACTCACGAGCAGATTTTGATAGTAATGTGCTCAACGTAGCTAAGGCTCTGGGAATCATTCCGTAATGCGATGGTAGTCCAGCTTTTGTTCATTTGATAGTATTGCAGTTGCACAATACACAGGGGTAATGATGAACCATTACTCCTGTGTATTAGTATAAATTTTGCAAGGAGATAACAATGCGGTATGAATTCACTATTTACAGTACAGAAAAACATCTGTTTCTCAAAATTGGGCATCAACATCCTCATATATGGTATACAACTACAGCAATAGTTGACAGAGACTATCAAGAAAGGATGTTTGGGATTGAGCTATTTCTATACCTTGAAGAAAAATTGACCTCAATTTGGGATAAAATTGAACAACAGTTCCAAGATTTTGACAATATCAACATTGATGAGCACGGTATGATGTATATAAGTATTAGAGACGAGAAACTTATACGTCCGGGACCTGGCTTTGGCCGTTCGGTTCGTTTAGGGATTGATCAAGTAGGTCTTTTAAGCATGGTCCAGATCCCATGGGATGAAGTAGGGGCTGCCACCCCTATTGCTACTCCAAGCCATGCATTAGCAGGACTACTATATCAGCAAGGCTCCCCTCAGATGGAATAGACACGGATTGAATAATTCTGTCAAGTACATCGATCCGGCAGGACACTTCCTCGCACAATTAGCGTTGTGACTGGCCTTTGAAGTTTCGATATTACCAATAGCCGCTCCATCGGTGGCAACGTCAAAACGCTCCGGGACAATCTGAACGGCGAGTTGCAAACCTTCACCTATGATGAGCGTGACCGCCTCACGTCGTGGAGCTCGAATAGTCCGAGTGAGAGCTACCACTATGACGCCATTGACAACCTCACGACCAAAGGCAGCCACACGCTGACCTATCCGGCCTCGGGTCCGAATAGTGTGCGACCGCATGGCGTTCTGACCGATAACGGCTCAGGGCAATTTCCCTACGATGCCAATGACAATCTGTACCAGGATGGCTACCGCACCTTTACGGTGAACGCCGAGAATCAGCCGACCTCGATTACGTATGGCGGGAGTGGCAACGAAAACTACAGCTATGCGGCGGATGGCACGCGGGTCACGCGAGCGTGGGCAGGAGCCAACACGGCCTATATTGGCGGCCTGATCGAGGCCGACCTGGGGCAGGGCGTGATCCGGCGGCTGTACACGTTAGGAGGGCGGGTCATCGCAGAACGGACGCTCACCAGTACGTCCAACACGGTCGTATACCTGCACGGCGATCATCTCGGCAGCGTGTCAGCCATCACGACTGCCAGTGGGAGCGTGCAGGGCACCCAGCGCTACACACCCTGGGGCGAGGAGCGGAACAGCAGCTTGCCGGTGACGACGTTGAACTTCACGGGGCAGCGCAAGGACGGGACGGGTCTGCTGTTCTACAACGCGCGCTCCTACGACCCAGCGCGAGGCCGGTTCATGAGTCCGGATAGCATTGTGCCGGGAGCAGCGAATGGCAGCGGTGGGGGTGCGGCGACGCTAGGTAGTGGCAGCACAACGCCGCTGCCGGTGGACTTCCACGAGCCGGGCTTTGCGAGTCAGCTCAACCAGCACAACGCGGCGACGCGCAGCATGGGTTTCTGGTTCGAGTTGAGCAGCAATGAGCGGAGGAAGGCCGAGAGTCCGATGGGACCGAGCAATCCCCAGGCGCTCAACCGCTATAGCTATGTTCTCAATAATCCGCTGCGGTACACCGATCCCACGGGGCATTATCAAGCCATTCCTACAGATGGTGAAGGTAGTGAAGGCGGTGGATGGGCACCACCGGACATCGTAGGGGGTGGTGGGGCCAGCGGGAATGGCGGTGGCGAAGCAGAAGGTGGCGAAGTAGCAGGTGGCGGAGAAAGCTGGTCGGATACTCCGACGGAAAGTGCTCAAGAACAAGAACAGGCGCAACAAGCTGCGCACGAAGAAGTCGAACCCGAGGAACCAGAAGGTAATTTGAGACTCAGGAATGATCGGTGGTGGAAGAATCAGGCTCAGATTGACCCTCATGAAGCAAAAAGCGGTCTAGGTAAAGGATCACGATTCGATCTGTATTTAGACGAGGGCAATAATGTGTGGGCGCAGACCAAAGATGGTCGATCTCGGATCTGGCTTGGTACGCTGGAGCACTTGCAGGAAGTCGCACCCTTAAGTGACTTTGATCCATAGTGTGGATATAAATCGAGTTCGGTTACCTTCAAGATAATCGCAACGACGAGCTTTTCGTGGCCTTGCTAGTGTTAGCCCGGTGTAGAATTGGCGTTGACACTAGCATTGTACTGCGCTCACGACCCTTTACGCTCGTAATTAGAGTAGGAGGTGAGTAATATACTGTCGGTATGCAAACTCATCCAATGAGCACTTCAGTATCAATCTGGGATTGCTACCACTCTGAAAAGGGGAGGATGATGGAACCCTATAAATTAGACTATAAAGAACGGCCGACCACCGTATTAGAATTTCGGCTGACGGGAGATGCGCTTAAACCTGCAGAAATTACCGCAATCCTTGGAATTGAGCCAAGTGAAATTAAAGTGAAAGGACAGCACTTTGTCCACGGTCGGTTGAGGGGCCTTCCCCGCACAAACTCATGGCACCTTAAGACTCCAGCATCAAAATACCAAGCATTTGAAGAGCAACTTGATATCCTCCTGACCAAACTCGAAGGGCTTCCTTCGATCTTATCGAAGCTCATTGTGCAATTCGACGGCATCATCCGTGTCGGATACTCCTCGGGCGAAACGAACTTTGGATTTTTTCTTGAGCCGATGGTAATCCAAAGACTCGCTAAGCTCGGTCTTAGTCTTGATTTTGATCTCTATGCAGTTGGCCCAGAACTCAGCAGTTATAGTCTTTAGATGTTGCGATCTACTGACGTCCACCAGCTGGGCTTTACAAGCTAACTCAACCACCACAACAGTGCCGGCCGTAAAACCAGCATGCACGACCCCGACATGGGTAATTGGAGCTACAGCTATGACACGAACGGCACGCTCCATCAGCAAACCGATGCTGGGAGCCACACGATCCTGTTCTCCTACGATGCGTTGGACCGCCTGACGGCGAAGACCTATTCCAACGGCCAAGTGGCATCCTATGCCTACGACGAGGCGGGCGTGCCGAATGGCAAGGGACAGCGCACGTCGATGACCAATAGTGGTGCGACTATCCAGTGGCAGTATGATACGCGTGGTCATCAGTCGCGTGCGACCTGGACCGTTCCCGGTATGAATAAGACTCGCGGCTTCGCGTATAGCTACGACCGTGCGGATCGCATGGCGACGATCCAGTACCTGACCAACAGCACGGTGGATGAGACCGTCAGCTATAGCTATGATGCCGCGTGGCGACCGAGTAGTGTGTGTTCGAGTTTGGGCGGTTGCTATGTCAGTGGGGCTGTGTATACGGCACTCGACCAACCGTCGCAGGTGAGCTTGGGCAACACGCTCACGCAAAGTTGGACGTATAGTAGCCCAATGCAACGGCTGGGGAGTGAGCAACTGAACGTCACGCCGGTCAAGCAGCATTCCTTGACCTACGATACCGTTGGCAATATCAAGACGGATACCGACCCGGCGGCCAATGAGGTCCAAACGTTCACGTATGATGAGCGGGACCGCTTGACGAACTGGAGCGCACAGGTTGGCTCACAGACGACGATCAATAACAGCTATAGCTACGATGTGCTCGGCAACCTCCTGACCAAGGGCAACGACACGAATACGTATCCA
>JACDGP010000089.1 GCA_013821605.1 Herpetosiphonaceae bacterium | reverse complement strand
GACCCGTCCCGTTCCCCCGATTCATTTATTCCTTCGTTCACTTCGAAAGGAGCACCGACCCCGAACACCTTCCAAGATCGTCCCTAAACTCGACGGAAACCTGTCTCAAAGTCCTTGACACATACCGGCTGTGTGGCATACAATGCCGTGTGCTGTCTCGTAGGCATCGCCAATCACGGAAAAATCGGCATCCTGCATGAGGTCCGGTGACGGATAGGTGATCCACTGGCGTACCCCATCCAGCAACACCGCACTGCTTTCTTGCACATATCGCTTACCAGGATAGTCCGCCAGATGTTCGGCCAGATGCAAGGACGTATTGCTGCCATGGTCCAAGCCAATGATCAGAATGGAGCCATCCAGGTCATACAGCTTGCCCAACGATGACCGCAACTGGCCCACCTACGACCCATCCTAGCGTGCTCAACGAGCTATGCACAATCACGGTTTGTCCAGATTGCAGCCCACACGTGCCGAACTGTTGCGCAAGACTATCGACCGTAAGTGGATGGGTAGTCTTTTGGACGACATTCTTTACGCCCATGCTGCAATCTCCCGTTGATTCTGCTGCCGTCTAGCTATAGGCCATCAACCGCCATAGGCGTTGAGGTCTAAACGCGGTAGGCGAGGTGACAAGGTTCGGTGCACGAAGTGCTTGGTAATATGGCACCTCCTTCAACATTGTACCTATGCTAGCAAACGAGATTGCTGCGTAGACGTGGGTGGCTATATTGCTCCAAGCGGTACAATGTTGAAGACACTGATAGAGGCAGCGATGGATAGTGAAACGATTACGATTCGCGTGGCACCAGATGCAGCACGGGCTTTTAGGGCTGCGCAGGTCAAGCAGCAGCGCAAGCTGGAAGCCTTATTGAGCTTGCGGCTGTCAGAAATTGCCCATCCAGATAAGTCGCTTGAGCAGGTTATGCGCGAGATTAGCCGCAATGCGCAGGCGCGTGGGTTGACGCCTGAAATTCTCGCATCAATCCTTGACGAAGCTTGATGGTAAGGTACGTCTTCGATACCAACGCAATCTCACGTTTCCTAGGAGACTAGCGAGTGCTTGGGTAGCGCCATAAAGTGGACTGCTTATGAGTTGCTGGTTTACGTGCTTCATAGAGTACAATCCTACTACGTTTGGAGGGAGCAGGTATGGCAACAGTAACGATGCATGTGCCGATTGAGCATACGACAGCAGGCGTGCTGCGCGTTGAAGGCACGCGTGTTCCCATTGATACCATCATTACCGCATTTCTCGAAGGTGCGACTGCCGAGGAAATTGCCCTGCGTTATCCATCGCTGACCTTAGCAGACACCTATGCAGTATTGAGCTACTATTTGCAACACCAAGCCGAGGTTCATACCTATCTTGCGCAGCGGCAGGAGCAAGCGGCCCATGTCCGGCAAGAAAACGAGACACGGTTCAACCCTGACGGCATCCGCGCACGCCTCCTTGCTCGTCGAGCAGCACGAGTAGACTGACGTATGCTCCGGTTGCTTGCTGACGAGAACTTTGACAATGATATTGTACGTGGCTTACTACGCCGCGCACCACAGACAGATCTTGTTCGCGTCCAAGATGTAGGGTTAGCCGCAGCCGAAGATCCGGACGTTTTAATATGGGCAGCCGAAGAGAACCGTATTTTACTTACCCATGATGTGGCAACAATTACCGCTTTCGCGTATGAACGGATTGCTGCCGGCCAAGCCATGCCGGGGGTATTTGAGGTTAGTCAACTGGCACCGGTTGGTATAGTGATCGAAGATTTATTACTCATCATCGAGTGCACCGAGCAGCATGAGTGGACAAATCAAGTGCAGTACATACCGCTTAAATCCTAGGGACTACAATTCATGAGCTTTGTGATCGAAGTTGATTATGAAGAAGACGGACGGATTATTGCCGAGGTGCCAGAGCTTGCGGGCGTACTCGCATACGGACAATCATGCCAAGAAGTGATCGTCAGCTAAAGCACTCGCGTTGCAGGTGTTAGCAGACCGGCTAGAGCATGGAGAAGACGTACCTAGTCTGACGGGTCTCGTACCGGATTAAACTGTCACTAAGCTTTGATTGAAAGGGTCGGCAATAAGGCGAGTTACTGCAAATTCGCGGTATCAAGCCCGACTGTGGCTCCTCGCAGCCCCGTCACCCATCCCACGAGTCGCGCTCCTGGTTCACGAATTCCTGCGCATCTATGCCGATTGGGTTGGCCTCACCAACGCCCTCAAATTCCAACACGCTATGCATCGGCTTACTGTGCTGTTGCACCCATGTTGCGACCTCAACGAGCAACTGCTGCTGGTCTTCGAGGGACAACTGCTCCACAAGTTCAAGCACCTGGCTATATTGGGATGTAGTCATATGCTAGGCCTCACTCTAGATTCAATGGGGATAGTATACCCATCGTGGCTCCTTTCGTCATCCAATCTAAGGCCAACGCATGCCCGAATGAGTGCTTGAGTAACCCCCTAAAGCAGACACCTCATGCGTTCGCCGGTTTACGGGCTTTGATGATCATCGTTGTTGGCACCAACGTTGCGCGTGGGATAGAATACCAAGCCTCTGGAGAGACATTGGATCCTTGCGCGAGATGGATGTCTAGGTCAGCTTCAAGAAGTCGTTCGATGACGAGCCCTGCTGCGATCAGCGCATTGACATACGTACTTATTTTTCTTGGATACATAATGATCGGGACGCCCTTCCACTGATCCACGGCCTGCGGCCCCTCTTCCTGATACGAACGCCGCATCACAAAGTGCCCGGCTTCATAGTCGAGACAGTGATAGATCGGATGCTCCCAGCTGAAGACAAAGCAACCATTGGGCTTGAGGTAGCGGACAACGTGGGAGAGCGTCTGCGTAAGATTGGCTGACCAGCCCAAAGCGTAGATCGACACGACCACATCAAAGTACGACTCGGGTATCCCTGGATTTTCCTCCATCGGTGATTGGAACAGATGGACGGCGCTTCCATAGTCCTCTAGCAACGTCGTTGCAAAGGCAATTTGTGTTGCAGCCAAATCAAGGCCCCATAGTTCGGTTGCACCGTGCTGGGCTAGATACTGGAGCGAGTGACCGCTCCCACAACCTAGCTCTAGCACTCGCTTGCCTACTAACAAATCAAGCAACCCTAACGTCTCCTCGGTGGCAGCTAGTGGTCCATAATGAGGTAAGGCTGTCCCGCCGAAACTGTGTGCAACCTTGTCCCAACCAGCGCGATTGATCGCGAGGATGCCGTCTTGGTCAAGCGTATTCACAATAATTCTCCTACAGGCGCGAGGGTTGCGATTGTCAGCAGCATACCATTCCGCCTTTGTGCAACATGCTGTACAGTGCTAGCAGTGCAGATTGGTAAAAGGTGGCACATGAAACGATGGATATGGTTGAGCTGGTGTATGCTGCTACTGGTGGCATGCGGTCGGCCCGTGACCGAGGGTGTAGTAGAAGTAGCAATTACTCCGGTGGCTGCCGCCGCCACTGCAACGACCACTCCCACGCCGTCTCCTGTCCGCGTGGCGACGAAAACTGCTCGTCCAACCTGGACCATCCCCCCACCCGCGCCATCCCCACCGTCAGTCACACCAACCAAAGATCTCCGCTTTACGCCGGTCCCGCCACCGCCGCTCCCAGACCTAACACTGAGCACGATCCACATGGTGACTGCAACGGAGGGCTGGGGCACGGATCGGGATCATGGCATAATCTTAAGGACTATGGACGGCGGGATACATTGGCGCAACGTATCACCGCCTGGGGCTTCGCCTGCCCCACCACCATCGGCTTTTTTCGTGGATAGCACGGAGGCCTGGGCCGCAGTCGCTCCTGCCATAACATCAGCGCTGGAAGAGTACAGTCCGACGGATGTGAGGATATGGCATACCAAGGACGGCGGCCAGAACTGGAATGCCCTAGGACAGCTTCATTCACCGGTTGGGATTGCCGGCGGGCTACAGTTTATCGATGACCAGCATGGGTGGCTGAGCCAAAGCTTGGGAGCCGCGATGGGCTCGGAAGGCATCGCTATCTGGGCCACGGAGGATGGCGGACTGCACTGGATGCAACGCTCGGTCACGTCGTTCACGCCAGGAGAATCAACGCCCGGTGCCATGCCAGTCGGCTGTGATAAAGCTGGACCAGTGTTTCTCGACCAGGGGTATGGCTGGATAACCGGGAGCTGTGCCGTCGGCTTGTTCTTTTACGGTACGCACGACGGCGGTCGAACGTGGCAGGAGGCGTCACAAGTATTTCATGTCCAGTTCGATCCTACCAACCCTGAGAGTGATGTTAGCTACCTCCAATTTTCCTCCAGGCAGGATGGAGTCCTGTTAATGCACAGCTATAGCAATAATCGAGAGCACCAGCGCCTTTATCTTACGTATGATGGGGGTGCTTCATGGCAGCCACAGGTGGTTCCCGATACGGATTATCTAGGCCGTCCTTTTTTTCTGAACGGGCAGACTGGCTGGGTGATCGGGGGCAAAATGAAGGATACTTGGCCGGTGAGCGCCGATCTCTATAGGACGGATGACGGTGGTGTATCTTGGCGTACTATTCCCCTCGATGGCAACTGGAATGGGGCAGATATTGATTTTGTGTCGTCGCAGGCTGGGTGGTTGCTGCAAGGATATTCCGGTCCCCAGCAGCGGGACATGTTGACTCGCACATTGGATGGGGGACAAAGCTGGCAGGCAATTACGCCGCAGTTGGTGCATGAATGACGGTTGTGCATCTGGAGCGGCAGGTTGACCCTACAAAGGAGACGCTTCCCACCCAAGGGGGTAGTTATATAACCAGTTTCGCCCCATTTTGCCGAATGCATTCACAAAGATCATAATCATGATCTCGCGGATTTTCGCCTGGAAGGGACTGACTATTGCTTTATCATTGCCACGTCTTCTACCTTCAGCGACTATTTTCTCTACGCGGGGCTTACGTTCATGCTCAAATTGCGTAAAGACGTGCTCATAGCCGGCGGCCGAGTCGCGCAGGAGTTTTGCCAAGTACATCGCATCTTCCAAGGCCAGTGATGCCCCTTGTCCCGCGTTGGGACTGACAGCGTGTGCAGCATCACCGATCAGCACAATGCGGCCTTTGTGCCACGTCGGTAGGGATCGAATATCACTAATGTTGTGCAGCACCGGTGTATGGGTATTGGTAATCAATGCTTCCACCGGCATATGATAGCCGCGATAAATGGCCAACATCTCTTGCTTCAGCGATTCCAACGAGAAATTGGTTAATTCCGCGCGTGTCAGCTCAGTTGCACGCGGCAGATTCGCCCACCACATGACATTGCCATCGTGAACGCCCATGTAGCCGAAGAAGCCTTGGGGACCATAGGTGAAATTAAGGCTTTCCTTGTCGCGCTGCGTCAGCGACGGAACCGCCGATCCTGATACAACACCCCCGGCCCCAATGATGCCGACATAGTCGGGGGCAGGGCCATTAGGAAGAATGAGCTTCCGTGTCTGGGAGTGAATACCATCTGCACCGATTAGGAGATCACCTTTTGCAGACGTGCCGTCTGCAAAATGCGCGACGATCTGCGAACTGTCCTGCGTGATGTCCTTCAGGCGCTTTTCGTAGTGCACGTGCAGCCCCTGAGCATGCATCTCTGTCTTCAGCACATCGTATAAGGCTGACCGTGTCATGCTCACGGATGGCTGCCCATACTTTTCAACCGTGCCATTGCTGTAGCGGGCCAAGGTTTTCCCACGCTTGTTCCGAAAACAACATTCGCGCGCGACACTGCCACACGCGATCGTCTTTGGGGCAAGACCAAGTGCCGCCAGCACTTTCATACCATTGGGCGCAATATTGAGCCCGCCACCGTCCCCCGCTTTATAGGCTGCTGCTTCATAAACGGTCGACACGATCCCGGCCTTTTTCAGAAACAAGGATAATGCCAGACCACCAATCCCACCGCCGATTACCACTACCTCACCTTGGAAAGCCGGTCGATTTGCCATAAGGCTTACCTCTCGCATATACTCAGATTAGGTAATTGCCTTGATAGTCAACTATCTCAATAAATGACTATCTTTATGAACAAGCTAAATATAGCAGGGCCGAGCTTCTATGTCAAGCATGACTAGACGACAGCTAACCGATGCGTTGAATACACAGTTGCGTTATGCTTCCGCGAACTCAGTGATCTTCAGCAAAGTCGTTGCGGATCGCGTTGGACAACATTCAACGGACCTGGAATGCCTTGATTTCCTGCTCCTGAATGGACCGGCTACGGCGGGCCAACTCGCCGACCTCACTGGCCTGACGACCGGCGCAGTGACAGCTGTCATTGACCGGCTTGAAAACGCCGGCTATGTTCGGCGAGAGCGGGACAAGGATGATCGTCGGAAAGTTATGGTCGTTCCTGAGGAAAATAAAATCATGACGGAGATCGCGCCGTTTTCAATGTCGATGGGCATCGGCCTGGAAACGGTCGCCAACCAGTACTCAGAAGAGGAACTTGCCATTATTGTGCACTTCTTAGAACAAGCCAATGCAATCGCACTTGGAGAGATAGCGAAATTAAGAAGCAAGTAGGTCGCGGTTTTCATTTACCTTTCATCTCGGGGGAACATAGTGAGTGCTAGGAGCTCCATAACACTTGTCTCAGGGTTGCAGGCCATGTCCGCCCGTGCTGAGCAAGAGTCGGACGGCAGACACTATTGACTGCGCACAGAAGATGTCTACCGTTGCAACCGTGCCGTTGGTGGCTTATGTCCACCACAACCAGATGTTGTTTGTCCATGCAACATCTTCAAGGAAAGTGAGGTCATTTCATGCGATCCTTATCTTTTGGGAGGAAGTATTCCCGCGTCCTTAGGTTGCTCATCGTCTTCGCCAGTGGCATTGCCCTGTTTAGCCAGCCGGGAGTGGCAGTCCAAGCAGCTAGTTCGAGCAATGCACACACATCACATGCTCGTGCAGTGACGTTCAATGCTGCCAATTTCCACCACCCAGCTCGGATCGACAATCCGTACTTTCCGTTGTCGCCTGGCACGGAATTCCTCTACATCGGGGATGAAGGTGGACAAGCCTTGCATGAGTCGGAACTGGTCACCCACCAGACCAAGATGATCTTGGGTGTCCCGACGGTAGTCATAGAGGACAACGTCTATCTTACGAATGGGCAATTGTACGAAAAGACGTTAGACTGGTATGCCCAGGATGATAGCGGCAACGTCTGGTACTTTGGGGAATATGCGACGGATTATCAAAACGGCCAGCCCGCCGGCCACGGGGGTTCTTGGGAGGGCGGGATACTTGGTGCCCAGCCGGGAATTATCATGGAAGGAGATTCGCACGTTGGGGATGCATATCGCCAGGAATATTTCAAGGGTGTCGCTCAGGACACGGCTGCGGTACTCAGTCTCAACGCGTACGTCTGTGCCCCCTACAATTGCTACTTCAACGAAGCATTGGAGACCGCCGAATGGTCACCGCTCACACCCGGTTTCGTTGAGCAGAAGTGGTATGCTCCCGGCGTAGGCTTTGTGAAGAGCATTGCCGTGAAAGGTGGCCCAGAAGCGTTCGAACTTGTGGGTATCAAGCAGCACTGATGCTATGAGCAAGCCTGGGCTCCGGCACAGGTTTGTACAATAAGTGTTAGAGGACCATGTGTGCTCCCATGGTGGATGACCAGAGCAGGGTATCTCTGGTCGTCCACCATGGGAGCCAACCCCGCTTCATAGGACTCAGTCGCCTGTTGAGGCGAGTCGACAGATGGTACCCGAAAACCTCATGCGGGTAACGTGCTTATGCGTATCCTGGTTGTCGAAGATGATCCTCATGTAGGCCCAAGTCTGAAGAAGGGGCTGGAGGGCCACAGGTATGCGGTCGACCTCGTGCTGGATGGCAGGGAAGCCCTGTTCATGGGGCGCGCTGTCGCATATGATCTGCTCATCCTCGATGTGAGACTCCCCCAACTCAGTGGCTTTGAAGTCTGTCGTCAGCTACGCGAGCGCGGCAGGACGATGCCTATTCTCCTCCTAACAGCGCTGGGTGAGGTCGATGATCGCATCAAGGGGCTGGACCTGGGAGCAGATGACTATCTGGTAAAACCTTTTGCGTTTGGTGAACTCCTTGCGCGGGTGCGTGCGCTCTTGCGACGCGAGGGCCCGTCCCGGACGGCAGAATTGCGTTTCATGGATATCGTCCTTAATACACAGACCCATGAGGTGCAGCGAGGCAATCGCCCGATCGCATTGTTTAACAAGGAATATGAACTGCTCGAGTTTCTGTTACGCCACCCTGGTCATGTCCTCAGCCGGTTACAGATCGCAGAACATCTCTGGGACTTTGATGCCGAGCATCTCTCTAATGTCATTGATGTGCATGTGTACAGCCTGAGACGGAAGCTGTGCCCGCACAATGAGCCAAATGTTATCCAAACGATCCGTGGCTTTGGCTATCAGTTGCAGGAGCCCGGCCATGCATGAGCGTTTAGGACGCATCTGGCCGCCAGGCATTCGTCTGCAGTTGACGCTCTGGTACACAAGCATTTTTGTCGGGCTCCTGCTCCTGACCGGGATCGTTTTGTACGTTAGATTGCAGACAAAACTTATAGAAACCTACGATGAACCACTCAAAGTGCGTACCGAACAACTGATTGCAGATATCACGAATGATGACGGCATGATCGATCCTCAAGATATTGCACAAGAGGTGTCCCTCCTCGAACAGGAGACGCTCCGAAATAACGACAGGAAGGCCGATGTGAACTTTGATGCATTGGTGAGAATCCTGAACACAAAGGGACAAGCTCTTGTCATAACACCGGCCTTTCATGAACTCCAGGTACCCACCCTTAGTGTGATGCAGCCCTTGCATGGGGATCCGTGGCAAGGGACGGTGCCGACAGCAGATGGATACCAGGTGCGATTGTACAGTACCAGACTGATGAGTAAGAGCACCCTGTTTGGAGTGATTCAGGTTGGTCAGTCACTAACCCCTTTGAATACATCATTGCAGAAGGTGGTCGAGGAACTACTCTTGATCGCCCCATTCGCCGTCATGCTTGGTATCATCGGCAGCCACTGGCTGGCGACACGGGCCTTTGTGCCGATCTACCATCTGACAAGCATTGCCGAGGAGATCAGTGCCGGCGATTTGCAGCGCCGCGTGCCGGTACCCGAGCCTAAAGACGAAGTACAACAACTCGCGCTTACTTTTAACAAGATGATTGGGCAACTGGACCAGGCGTTCATGCAACAACGTCGCTTCGTGGCAGACGCCTCGCATGAACTACGCACGCCAGTCGCGGCGATTCGCAGCATGACAGATGTGGCATTGGCACAGTCGCTTACTGCAGAGGAATGCATCGCGGTTGTAGGGAACGTGAATGCCGTAGCCGAGCGGCTGGGATGGCTTATCCGTGATCTGTTGCTGCTCGCACGGTCGGATGAAGGACAGGTACCACTTGATTATGAGCTTGTGCGGCTTGATCGCTTGGTCTCCGATGTTGTAGCAACGCTCGAACCATTGGCAGTTGAGCGTGGCATTGTGCTCCAAGTGTTAACCTTGGAGCCAGCGACGGTACGAGGTGATATCTCACGCCTCATTCAGTGTGTGATCAATCTCTTGGACAATGCGCTGACCTATACGAATGCAGGTGGGAGGGTAGCTCTTAGGGTCGAGATGAGGGAGCGCTGCGGGTGTATCGTTGTTCAGGATACAGGCATTGGAATTGCCCCAGAAGACAGGCTCCATATCTTCGAACGTTTCTACCGTGCTGATTCGGTGCCGACGCGGAAAGCGGGAGGGAGTGGATTAGGGCTAGCTATTGTTGAGTGGGTGACACGCGCGCATTGGGGGTCTATTCAAGTCGAGAGTCAAGTAGGTCAAGGATCGACGTTTACACTTTCCTTTCCTCTAGCCCAGGATTACTAAACGTTGGTGTAACGCGTTGTGGAGTGTTCCACTTTATGTCAATCGCATTATAAATCGCGCTTCGCAAAGGCGCGAGCTGCCAATAACCAAGCCACAACGACATAAATTACGGCATAGATCACCATGGCGCTGCTAGGAACGGAGCCCATGGAGAAGGGCGAGGGCAAGTTGCGGGCGAGGGGAGTTTCCATCAGGTAGGCGGCGCGGCGCCAAACGGCCTCGACCGGCAGGATAAAGCTGGTAACGATGCCAAGAGTCGTGGCAGCATCGGATTGGAACAGGGTCCCGATCTGTTCGATCCACGAGCCGATAAAGGCGACGCCATACAGCATTAGCAGCACCAGACCATTGGTGAGGGTCGAGAAGCGCGTGCCGCACAGGAGCGAGACCGAAAGGAGCATGAGGGCTTCGAGCATCAGCAAGAGCAGCCCTTCGACCGGGTTGGGCGGGAGGTAGCCGGTTAGTAGATAGACGCCTAGGAACATACCACCACTTAGCAGGCCGAGATACAGAACGAGCATGATCGCGAGGCCGAGCCATTTGCCCAGCAGGACCTGCCAACGCTGTACCGGTTTGGTGACAATGGTTTGGATCGTGTGAGAGGAGATTTCGCCCGAGACTGTATCGACCGAGGCGAAGATGGCCAACATGATCAGCAAGAAGTGAACAACGTACAGGCCGGCCATCAGCAGCAGATTGTAGTTGGCGGTGCGCGTGAAGGGGTTGTCAAAGCGATTCAGGCTGTTGCTAATGAGGGTGAAGCCGGTCATGAAAAAGGCCAAGAAGGCGAGGCCGAGCAGCAAAGCAGCCAGGGCAGTGCGCCGGCGACGAGCTTCTTGAAAGGTCAGCCAAGTGATCGTCGTAATATTACGCATGGTTATTGCCCGCTATCTTCGGTACCGACGACATCCAGAAAGAGTTGTTCGAGCGACAGGCGGCGGGGCGTCAGGGCGTAGAGGCGCGCGCCGCTCGCCAGAGCACGCTCGGCGATCACGGGGAGGAGTTGCTCATCGGTCAGTGTTAACTCAAGGGTTGCAGTTGGGCCATCAGCTTCGGCAACAGCGGCCGCACTGCCATTGCTCCTGACCAGAGGCTGCGCCGACCCAGCGGGGGCCGAGGATTGAGCTATGGACGTGCGCGGTGCGTTGCTTGGCCCGTCTTCGAGCACACGGAAGGCAAGGCCCAGGGATTGGAGCGCTGAGGTAAGTTCAGGCGTGAGAGCGTTAACGCGCAGCTCGACATGGAGCAGCCCCATCTCCAGATCATGCAGGCCAAGCGTGCGGAGGACGCGACCGGCTTTGATAAAGGCGACGCGGTCGCAGGTGGCCTCGACCTCGCCGAGCAGGTGGGAGTTTAAAAAGACGGTTGTACCACGGGCGGCTAGGTCACGAATGATGCGACGGACCAGCCGGCGACCAAACGGATCGAGCGCCGAGGTCGGCTCGTCGAGAAAGACGAGTTCGGGATTATTCAGCAGGGCCTGGGCTAGGCCAACGCGCTGGAGCATGCCTTTCGAGAAGCCAGCAAGTGGGCGACGTGCTTGATCCGTGAGGCCCACTTGATCCAGCAACTCGGGGATGCGGTGACGGCGGCTCACGCGATCCATGCCCAGGAGCCGGCCATGTAGATCGAGAAACTCGGCGGCTTGTAGCCACTCGTGAAAGCGGAAATGCTCGGGCAGAAAGCCGAGGCGGCCCATGGTTGGCGTATGACCTGGCGCTTGACCAAGCACGCGTGCTACACCGCTGGTCGGCGCGACAAGGCCAAGGAGCATCTTTACCGAAGTGCTTTTGCCGGCACCATTAGGTCCCAGAAAGCCAAATACTTCACCCTTGGGCACCTGCAGGGTGAGGTCGGCGACGGCAACCTTGGAGCCATAGATTTTACGTAAGCCGGTCGTATCGATTACGAGGTCGGGCATAGACCCTCCCATAGGAGATGTGATGGGGGATGTCAAAGAGCCACAGTTGGTCTGCAGCCCTTTGACATCGTTGTAAGCATGGTGCTAGTTTAGCGCACTGAGTTCGCCGCCGCCACGATATCGACCTCGGTCAGCTGACCGGAGCCTTCAAGGAGGTAAAAGCGGTCGGCATGCTGCCACAGCAACTGCCAATGTGCGCCCGTGTCTGTGGATGGCTTGCTGCCGGCTTTGGCTGATTCCTGACCGTGTGGGCTGCCCATTAGCAAACCCTGGCCGCCGCCAATCGTGACGGGGTGGATATTGTTGGTGTTAGCCGGGAACGGGAACACGAACGTGCTCTTCCAATCGACCTGCTTGCTAAGAGCGTCGGCCTGCGCAGCATCCATACCCGACAGGCGCAACATTGCGCGGCCTAGTTGGGAGAGATCGACGCCGTCCGGCAGGGTTGCGCTCGGGCTCACTCCTTGATGAAGTTGGAGGGTATAGCCCGCTCCGGCATAGGTTGTGTGCAACGAGGGCGGCACATCAATCGTGGTCGGTGTGGTGCCGAGTGCGTCGGGCAGCGTTACGTCGTGCACATCGAGGGCAGTCAGTAGTTGACGAGCCACTGGCACGTTGACCTGAAAGCGACCGACCATGTGGTCATAGACGCGGATTTCCGTCGACGTTGGCGTACTTGGGAAGGTGTGAAGTTGCTGAGCCGTGAAACCGACAGACTGGCTGGCTGCATTTAGTGATCCTACGGTGCGCGCAGGGGCCGGGTGATTGATGACCGTCGGCGGGGTAGTAAAGAGCGCGCGCTTGTCGAAGGAGCGTAAGACATCACCCTTGGTCTGGGCGAGGTGGTTAAGGTCGGTCGGGACGAAGAGGACCTGCTTGACGCGAAATACTTGCAGGAACTGATTGGCCAGGGCGCGGACGGATGGCACCGCCAACAGGCCGGCGATGATGGCGATGGTCGCGAGGCCGGCAAAGAGCGGGCGACGCAGGATAGACAACGGCGAGCGAGTACGCATAGGTGTTCTCCATGATGAATCAGGGTTCTGTTTCCAGGGCGCAGCAGCCATGCGCCGGTAAAAGCGTGATGTAGGTTCAACCCGCACCTGTTCGAGCAACGTGATCAAGGCTTGCTCGTCGGGTGCACTGAGAGGTGGGGCGAGGGGGTCGGTCATTGTATGCTCCATCTATTTCTCCTTCCAGCCGGCGCGCAGCTTGGCTAGGGAGCGACGTAGGGTTACCGAAACGGTGTTTCCCGGGATGCCGAGATGCCGGGCAATCTCCATCACGCGCCAGCCGAGCAGGTAGCGCAGGACGACCATCTCGCGTTGCTCAACGGGCAGAGTGTGCAAAAGCTGCCCGAGCAGCGCTGCCTGCTCGTGGGCAAGGGCCAACTCCTCGGGTGTTCCGGCCCGGTCCGGAAGCTCCACCAAAGCGTCGGCACCATCATCGGACCGGACGCGATGGCGGCGGTAGTTATCGATCACCAAACGGCGCGCGATCTGCAGCAGCCAGCCGACAGCGGCCTCCTCATCACCGGTAAAGCGCTCGCGGGCTCGCCAAGCGCGTAAAAAGGTTTCGGCGGTCAAATCCTCCGCATCTTGCACGGGTCCGCCGGACAAGCCATAAATATAGCGAAAGACCACCAAGTGCGCCCGGTCATACAGGCGAGCGAAGGACTCACGCGTCTGGTCGGCCTCCCTGCGACCAAAGAGATGAGCTAACCGGTCAACGATGGAGGGTGCCAGGATGTTATCCTTCAAAAAACGCCTCCGTGTACCACAGCGCTTGTGCCTCAGAGTATGCAGCGTGCTTCGAAGCTTGCATAAGAGGAAACGGATGACGCAAGAAAATATGACAGGAGTATAGAAGAAAAACACAAACGGGTGGAGCAGCTGCTCCACCCGTTCCCGTTGTCTTGTATTTGGTTACCCGCGCGAGAATTAGCGCTTGGTGAACTGCTTGGCCTTGCGAGCACCACGCAGACCGACCTTTTTACGCTCGGTCATGCGCGGGTCGCGGGTCAAGAAGCCAGCCTTGCGCAAGATTGGGCGCAGGGTCTCATCGGCGTCGACCAGGGCACGGGCGATACCATGCCGGACGGCCTGCGCTTGGCCGCTTTCGCCGCCGCCGCGCACCTTGATCAGTACGTTCCAGGAACCGGTAGCACCGGTCGCTTCAAGTGGGCTGTTGATGATCGCGTGGAGCAGACCACGTGCGCCAAAAAACTCACCGGGCGTGCGACCGTTGACGATCATTTCGCCGTTGCCGGGGAACAGGCGCACGCGAGCCACTGCAGTTTTACGACGACCGGTCCCTTGATAGTAGCGTTTTTCTTCTGCCATCGACATACTCTCCGTTACTTGCTTAGCGCAAACTGCGCGGGCTGTTGCGCAGTATGCGGATGCCGGTTGCCGCTGTAGATATGCAGCTTCCGCAGCAAGCGGCGGCCCAAACGAGTCTTGGGCAACATGCCCTTGACCGCTGCCTTAAGAATGCGCTCCGGGTGCTTCTGCATCATTACTTTGTAGGTGGTTTCGCGCAGACCACCCGGATAGCCGGTATAGCGGTAATACAGTTTTTGATCGGCTTTGCGGCCGGTCACAACAATCTTTTCCGCGTTCAACACGATCACAAAGTCGCCACCATCCATGTGGGGCGCGTAGGTCGGCTTGTTCTTGCCACGTAGCAGCATCGCGATCTGGCTCGCGGCCCGACCGAGCACCTCGCCTGACACATCGACCACCACCCAACCGCGCTGTAATTCGGACGCTTTGGGTGTCCACGAATGAAATGTTCTTGCATCAATCGTCATTATTGCCTCGGCTCGTTGCTGGAGCTATTTTCCATAATTTCATATATTCAGTGCTGCGGCCGTACCATACTGCACTGCCATGAGACTCAAGCCATGCGCCGGGGCCATCACTTGCACCAAGGAACGATCGGCGCGCTCCAGTAGCGGCCGAACATCGCTCGGCACCAGCTTACCCCGACCAACATCAACCAATATGGCGGTGATGGTGCGGACCATATGCCGCAAAAAACCATTCGCCGCCAGATCAATCACGACGAGTGCGTAACCGTCACGCTCCTGCCCCAGGCAATGTGCTAGCATGCAACGACGCACCGTCGAGCCTTGGTCTACGACACCAAAGCTACCGAAATCGTGCTCACCCACCAGATAGCGAGCCGCCTCGCGCATCGCCCCCAGATCCAAGGGCGTCCATACATGCCACCAGCGGTAACGCTGCAACGCCGATGGTGCCACCTGATTCAGGATCGTGTAGCGGTACCGTCGTTGCACGGCACTGCGGCGTGCATGAAACTCGGCGCTTACCTCCCAGGTGGCACGCACGGCAATGTCGGGAGGCAGCAGCGCGTTCAAAGCCCGTTGAACCGTTGCCACGGTTTGCGTTGTCGTGGTGCACACGTTGGCAACTTGGCCTTGGGCATGCACACCTGCGTCAGTGCGGCCGGCGAAAGTCCAGCGCCGGTCTTCACCGGTCAGCCGCTGCCACGCACCCTCCACTTCAGCCTGAACAGTGCGACCCTGGGCTTGATACTGCGACCCCACAAAGTGGGTGCCGTCGTATTCGAGTTGGACCGCAATGTTGCGCATAGCCTAGTGCCGTTATACGAGCTCCAGGACCACCATTTCGGCAGCGTCACCCTTGCGGGGGCCGATCTTGGTCAGGCGTACGTAGCCGCCGGGACGCTCCGCATAAGCGGGAGCAACTTCCAGCAAGCGGTGCGCGGCTTCCTTGCGACCGCCGAGATACATCAAAGCCCGGCGAAAAACTTCAGCGCGATCACGCCGAAACTGGGCTTTGTCCGCATCGCCCGCTGCATCGATCTGCGCCTGTGTTGGCACCTTGCGGGCCATCGTGATGAGCTTCTCGACTTCGGGGCGCACGGCCTGGGCCTTGGCCTGAGTCGTCGTTATTTTACGATGCTCGATCACCGCCTGGAGCAACTGGCAGATGAGCCGGTCGCGCTCCTTGGGATGACGATTGAGCTTTTTACCAGCGACTGCATGCCGCATTGCAAACTCTCCTTTTAACCTTCGGCGGCAGCATCATCGGCCGCAATGGGCTCGGCACTGCCGGCCGGCAAGAAGCGATGTTCCACGAGTTTTTCGCGGATCTCATCGATTGACTTCGCACCGAGATTGCGCACCGCCAGCAAATCTTTTTCGTCCATCTGCAAAATCTGGCCGATGCGCGTAATATCAGCGCGCTTTAAGCAATTATAGGTGCGGGTCGTGAGTTCCAGGTCCTCGATCGGCGCGTCAAACACGTCCTGGGGAATACCTTCATTGACCAAGGTGCCCGTACCAACGGGTAGCTCCGGCGGCTGGTCGGGTCGTGAGAAGCTGGCAATCGTTTGGGCATACTGACCCAATACCTGGGCGGCGTGGCTCAGGGCATCACCTGGCTTGATCGTGCCGTCGGTCCAGATCTCAAGGATCAAGCGATCATAGTCGGTCATGCCGCCGATACGCGTGTTCTCGATCACGTAGTTCACGCGTGGGATCGGCGTAAAGATCGCATCCACGGGGATCTCGCCAATCGGCACCGGGTCGCGGTTTTCGACGGGCAAGTAGCCACGATGGCGTTCGACCGTTAGCTCAAGCTCAAGGTTCGCATCGTCACCATCTAAGGTCGCGATGTAATGGTTGGGGTTAACAATTTCGACATTACTGGGTGCATCGATATCGCTGGCACGTGCAATGCCACCCCCGCGCTTCGACAGATGTAACTTAACCGGCCGCTCAGCATAGGAGCGCAGTCGAATACCCTTGACGTTCAGCACGATCTCGGTTACGTCTTCGCGCACACCGGTGACCGTCGCGAACTCGTGGTAGACGCCATCGATCTTGATGCGCGTAATCGCCGCACCGGGAATCGATGAGAGCAGCACACGCCGGAGGGCGTTGCCCATGGTATGACCATAGCCGGGCTCTAGCGGCTCGATGCGAAAGCGGGCATAATTTTCTGCCGCGCGTTCGACTTCAATTTTTGGCAGTGCAAGGTCGAGCATACTCTTTTTCTCTTTCGGTCCAGCGGTGGTAGCAGCAGAACGCAGCAACCACCGTGCCCCATTTAACGGCTATACAACTCGACAACCAACTGCTCGTTCACGGCCAGGTCAAGCTCGCCACGCTCAGGTAGCCGGATGATCCGGCCACTAAGGGCAGTAGGATCGAGCAACAGCCATTCCGGAATACCTTTTTTGCGCAGGATACCGCTGGCGTCGAGGTCCTTGAAATAGGTTCGGCTGCGGCTTTGGGAACGTACCGTTAGTTCATCGCCCACTTTAACGAGCGCCGATGGAATATCGGTCTTGCGTCCGTTCAGCATGAAGTGACCGTGCCGCACCAACTGGCGTGCTTGCGAACGCGAATCGGCGAAGCCCAAGCGATACACCACGTTATCCATGCGCCGCTCCAGGGTCTGGAGCAGGTTCGAGCCGGTAATGCCTTTCATGCGCGAGGCAGCGGCAAAGTGGCGGCGGAATTGGCGTTCGAGCACGCCATAAATACGACGCACCTTTTGCTTTTCGCGCAGTTGCACGCCGTAGTCCGATAACTGGCGGCGGCGATAGCTCTGACCATGCTGGCCAGGTGGGAAGTTGCGGCGCTCGATAGCGCACTTCGGCGAGAAGCAGCGCTCGCCCTTCAGCATTAATTTAACACCTTCCCGCCGGCATAACTTGCAGACAGGACCTGTATAACGTGCCATGATTCTTCCTTATGTATACAGGGCAGTTTACACACCCAACGGGTGCTTCATCCTACTCAATAATGGAGTGATGTTACACGCGGCGGCGCTTGGGCGGACGGCAGCCGTTGTGCGGGATGGGCGTGACGTCGGTAATCGCAGTGACGGTGAGGCCGGCCGCTTGTAGCGAACGGACTGCCGACTCACGACCCGAGCCGGGGCCCTTGACGAATACTTCAACCTGACGCATGCCGTTGTCCAGCGCCTTACGGGCCACAGCCTCGGCGGTAATCTGGGCAGCATAGGGCGTTGACTTACGCGATCCACGGAAGCCGTGCGAACCGGCGCTTGACCAGCAGACGACATTGCCCTGCGGGTCGGTCAAGGTGATCAACGTATTGTTAAAGGTCGCCTGAATGTAGGCCTGACCACGTGGAACATTTTTGCGCTCGCGCCGCCGACCACGCTGCGGTTTCTTCGGAGCACCCGTCCCGGTTTGTTGCTTTGCCATGAATATCCTCAGCTAAAAGGAACGGGCAGTTCACAAGACACAAATATCAGTGCGGCCAGACCGGTACCCTGACGGTACACGCTAGGCGCTCCACTTGCTTCAAGTGAACTGCGCGTTGCTACTTCTTGGTCGCCTTCTTTTTGATACCGATCGCCTGGCCTTTGCGACCACGGCGTGTGCGAGCATTGGTGCGGGTGCGCTGACCATGCACCGGCAAGCCTTTACGATGACGCAGTCCGCGATAGCAACCGATATCCATCAGCCGCTTGATGTTCAACTGCACTTCACGACGCAGGTCGCCTTCGGTCCGGTACTCGCTATCCACGATGGTACGAATCCGGTTGACCTGGTCTTCCGTTAAGTCCCGCACGCGTGTCGTGCCGGTGATACCAACACGGCTCAAGATCTTTTGGCTGCTGGTCAACCCAATACCAAAGACGTAGGTCAACCCGATCTCGACCGTTTTGTTACGCGGGATGTCAACCCCCGAAATACGAGCCATTCTTCCTCCACTACAGCCTAGGGACGGTACCCAACGACCGCCCTACCAGCGTTTACGTTGCTTAGCCCTGGCGCTGCTTATGCTTGGGTTGTTTGGAGCAGATGATCCGCACAATCCCACGCCGTTTGATCACTTTACAATACTCACAGCGCTTCTTGACCGATGCACGTACTTGCATGCCGAACTCCTCCTATACAACAGACCACCATACTCGCAAACAAACGCGGACCCACCACCCCTCCATAAGCGGTAGGGCGACGAGTCTGCGCAGCGGCAGGGTCGTTTACCTGTGTCGATAGATAATGCGGCCCCGCGTTAGGTCGTAGGGCGATAATTCCACTACAACCCGGTCTCCGCGCGCGATACGAATATAGTGCATTCGCATCTTGCCAGAGATATGAGCCAGCACCTCGATCCCGTTATCCAGCGATACTTTAAACATCGCGTTGGGCAGCGGTTCCATCACCGTGCCTTCGATTTCGATCGCGTCCTTGGTAGCGGCCTGCTTTGGCATAACTCCGTTTTGGATCTCACCTTTCCTGCGGCCAGAACGGTTTGCCGACCATTCGCCGCCCGTGCAATTGCCTGCACTTATGTGCGGGCGTATAGTACCATCACTTAGGGTCCTTGTCCAACGTTTAGCCCGCGTTCAACTCGTACGATAGCCGGTCGGTGACGTACTCGACGTAGGTATTGCCGTCGACCTCATGGAGCAGCCCGAGACCACGATAATAATCGATCAAGGGCATGGTTTGGCGGAAATAAACCTCAAGCCGGTGACGGGCAGTCGCCATCTGGTCGTCGGAACGCTGGTAGAGTTCGCCGCCACACACATCACAGATATTTTCTTCTTTGGACGGAAAGTAATATAGGTTATATGACTGCTGACAACCACGGCAGGTTTGACGACCGGCAATACGCTTCAGCAGGATGTCGCGCGGCGCATTAAGGAAGATCACCGCATCGATCTGCTGTCCGTGTTCGGCCAGGCTTTCACCCAACGCTTCGGCTTGTTCCTTGGTGCGGGGGAAGCCGTCAAAAATAACACCGCGCTCGCAATCCGGCTCGAAGATGCGCTCCAGGATCATACCGATGACGACATCATCTGGGACCAGCTCGCCTTGATCGATAAACTCGCGGGCCTTTAAGCCAAGCGCCGTCTCGTCACGCATCGCCTTGCGCAGCAAATCGCCGCTCGCAACGTGGCGCAAGCCCATGCGCTTCTCGATAAATTTGGCTTGTGTGCCCTTGCCTGCGCCCGGCGGTCCGACCAGAATAACGTTCATCTCGCTTCCTTCATCATCAAGGGCTGAGGGTAGCCCCATTGCCACCCTCAAAAGACCCACGCATCGGCCTACTTCGTTATATACCCCTCGTAGTTACGCATGAGTAACTGTGACTCGAGCTGGCGCATCGTATCCACAGCGACACCGACCACAATGAGCAAGGCCGTAGCACTCAGCCCTACGTTAGCGATACCGGTCAAGCCGGCCGTTAGATAAGGCAGCACCGCAATGACGCCAAGGAAGAGTGCTCCTGCCAGCGTGATGCGGTTCAGCACTTTGCCTAGGTAGACTTCGGTGGCTTTACCAGGCCGAATGCCCGGAATAAAGCCGCCGTTATTCTGGAGCGACTGAGGCAGATTTTGCTGTGCGAAGAGCACGACCGTATAGAAATAGGTAAAGCCTACCACCATGAGGAACAGCAAGAGCGAATAGACTACATTGCCGTTCCGTGCCTGTGGGCTAAAGGTGTTATAGATACCACAGGCAATTGTATTCCCGATACCTTTGGCACTCGGATCGGTATTGCAAAAATACGAGGCAACGACACCTGGGAAGAGCAAGATCGATTGGGCGAAGATCAGCGGGATCATACCGGCCATATTGACCTTGAGCGGAATATGGGTATTCTGGCCGCCATAGACCTTGTTGCCCTTCATCCGGCGCATATACTGGACCGGAATACGGCGTACGCCTTCCTGGACCACCACAATTGCGAAGAGCGTGAGCAGCAGGATGATGCTAAAGGCGACGAGGCCGATCACACTCACCGACGCGCTGCCGGTGGTAAAGAACTGGGTAATCGTCGCGAAGAGGCGCGCCACGATGCCACCGAAAATAATCATCGACAGACCGTTGCCAATACCACGTTCATCGATCAATTCACCCATCCAGACCAAGATCATCGTGCCCGCCGCCATGGACAGCAGGATGGTGATAGTGGGCAGGAAATCATGGGACGAGAAGAGTGAAAAGTTGAAGCCCGACTCGAATAAGCCCTGCCCACCGCTGCTCGTCGCGCGGGCCAACGATACGGTTTGACCATAGGCTTGCAGCAGTGCCAGCGGTACGGTGATGTAGTACTGCAGACGATTAATCTTGTTGCGTCCTTGCTCGCCTTCCTTAGACCATTCTTCTAGGGCAGGGATCAACGGTTGCAGCAACTGCACAATGATCGAGGCCGTAATGTACGGATACACGCCCATCGCCGCGATTGAGAAGTTTTGCAGCGCACCACCCGAAAAGAGGTTCAGGATGCCGAGCAACTGGTTGCCTTCGAGCACCTTGCCGATACCGGCGGCGTTGGTGTGGGGTACCGGAATATGGGCGATCAGCCGATAAATGAACAACATACCGATGGTAAAGAGGATTTTGGTCCGTACCTCGGCAATTCTAAGTGCATTGCTGACAGCTTGTAGCATGTGCGTTCCCTCTTATGCGGACCGAGGACTGAGCCTAGTCAATGCTCAGTCCTCGTACCTCGGCACTCCATTGTTTAGCGACCGCGCGGGCGACGAATGACTTCCCAGGCTGGGAGCATCGTGACCGTACCACCGGCAGCTTCGATTTTCTGTTGGGCGCTTTTCGACACTTTGTGCGCGGTCACATGGAGTGGACGCACAACATCGCCATCGCCCAAAATCTTGATCGGCTTCTTCAGATTCTTGACTAAACCAGCTTGAAGGAGAACCTCGGGGGTGATCTCTTCAACCTGCGAGGCTGCCAAATCGCCGACATTAAAGATCTCATAGGTGACGGAATAGCGGTTAAAGAAACCAACACCGCGCTTGAAGGGCATACGGCGGGTAATTTCGTTCTGACCGCCTTCAAAGGCGCGATGGGGGCCGGAACCGGCGCGGGCGGTTTGCCCACCCATACCTTTACCGGCCGTCTTGCCCCGACCTGAGCCGTGACCACGACCCACGCGCTTGGTATCGCGGTGTGAGCCGGGTGCCGGCTTAAGATCGTGAAGTTTCATAGGTCTTGCTCCTTGCGGTCGTTACCACAGCATCGCCGGCGGCGCTGGTATACGTCCTGCTTTTACCGCTGGGAACTGGGGCAGCAGCATCTGCGGCGGCAACCTCTTCCATCAGCACCAGATGCCGCACCTTGAAGCACATGCCACGCACAGCCGCATTGTCGGGCAACAAGACACTTTGGCGGATCTTGCGCAGGCCAAGTGAGGCGACCGTACGTTTCTGGTCGTGGCTATAGCCGATCACACTCTTAACATAGGTAACCTTAAGTTGTGACATTGCTCGCTGTTTCCTGTACCACCGGCGACTTGCGACGGGACATACGCCGGCGCATTTCCACAGGTGTCATATCGCGACGGCGGGCTTCCTGCTCCACGGAGCGCAGCAGTTGTAATGCCTCAAACGTCGCCTTGACTACGTTCACTTTATTGTTGGAGCCGATGGCTTTCGTCAAGACGTCCTTGACGCCAGCGGCTTCCAATACGGCACGCACACCGCCACCGGCGATCACGCCGGTACCGGGTGCGGCCGGCAACAAGACAACGGTCGTCGTCTTGAAGGCATGCCGAATTTCGTGCGGGATGGTGTGCTCGTAGAGCGACACAGTCACCATATTTTTCTTGGCCGCTTCAACACCCTTACGGATTGCTTCGGGGACTTCACTGGCTTTGCCCATGCCGACACCGACATGACCATGGCCATCACCCACCACGACCAGCGTGCTGAGGTTGAAGCGCCGGCCACCCTTGACGACCTTGCTGACGCGGTTGATCTGCACCACGCGCTCTTCAAGCTCGAGATCTTCGGCGTTGATGCGTGATTGTGTTACATTTGCCATGAATACCTCAGAATTTCAAGCCAGCTTCGCGAGCGGCGTCGGCCAAGGCCTGAACGCGCCCATGATAGCGGAAGCCACCGCGGTCAAATACTACGGTGCTGATGCCCTTCGCCAGGGCGCGCTCGGCAACCAACTTGCCGACCTGTTTCGCCTCGTCGAGCTTGGTCACGTCTTTCATGTTGGGCTTGATCGATGGATCAACGGTCGAAGCGGCGACCAGCGTATGGCCCATGACATCATCAATGATTTGGGCGTATATGTGAGCATTCGAGCGAAACACGTTCAGCCGGGGACGCGCGGACGTGCCACTGATTTTTGCACGTATGCCACGTTGCCGCCGGGCGCGCCCTTCGCGACTGGTTGCTTTAGCCATTGCAGTTCACTTTCGGCAGAGATTATATCCCCTGCCCATATGTTTTATTTCTTACCGCCCTTGCCGGTCTTGCCGCTCTTGCCTGCCTTACGACGGATGCGCTCGTCAGAGTATTTGATACCCTTACCGAGGTAGGGCTCTGGTGGACGCAGGCCGCGAATGTTGGCCGCAATTTCACCGACCAGTTGCTTATCGGCACCGCTGACCACAATCTGTGTGCCGGTCGGGGTCGTAAACTCGATACCGGCGGGGGCCACAACCATCACGGGATGAGAAAAGCCGAGGGCTAGATTGAGATCGCGACCGGCTTTGGTCGCACGGTAGCCGACACCGTTAATATCCAGCGTACGGGTGAAGCCGGTGCTGACACCGGTGACCATGTTCGCCAAGAGCGAACGGGTCAAGCCGTGCAATGCTTTATGCTGCTTCTCTTCGCTCGGGCGCGCGACCGTGATCGTGCCGTTTTCTTGCTTGAGCAGCATCTCAGCCGGCAGTTTCTGGGTCAACGTCGCCTTGGGTCCTTTGACTGTTACCAAATTACCTTCGCCCACGGTCACAATGACGTTGCTGGGCACCGGAATAATTTTGCGTCCAATACGTGACATTCTGCTCGCTCCTGCGTGATTAGCGGCCCAATAAGCGAGAGCC
>JACDGP010000228.1 GCA_013821605.1 Herpetosiphonaceae bacterium | reverse complement strand
CCAGAAAATAGTGCTCGGGGCCGAGCAAGTCACGGTACCAGGCTGCGGCTTCACGCGCCCCGGCCTTGTCTTTCTTCGTCAGGCGGCGGTTGACCTCGCCACTCAAGCAGGCCTGCGAAACGATCAAGCCTTCTTTGTGCTCCGCCAGCAGTTCACGGTCGATGCGCGGCTTGTAATAATAGCCGTCGAGGTGCGCCCGCGTCGAGAGCTTGATCAGGTTACGGTAGCCTTCCAGGTTTTTGGCCAGCAGCACCGTATGAAAGTAGCCCTTACCTTCGGCCGTTTTGTTGTCGTGGCGACCGGGTGCAACATACGCCTCACAGCCTATGATCGGCTTAATACCGGCCTTTTTAGCAGCGGTGTAAAACTCGATCGCGCCATACATCACGCCGTGGTCGGTCAGCGCCAGCGTATCCATGCCCAAATCTGCGACCCGCTTGGTCATCGTTTGAATGTTGGACAAGCCATCAAGCAGGCTATATTCAGAATGGGCGTGAAGATGAACGAAGTCGCTGGCCATATATCATCCTAGCTAAAAACGCTTGACACTCGTACGGCATCAGTAGTCATGATGCAGCCGGACAAGTGCGGTTGTTGCACCTTATGTGCAACTTTTCAACGCAACAGCTACCCTAGATGGCTTGCTCTAGCGTAACTGGTTGCTCGGCATTATAGCACACACGAGCGACGCATAACCTGTGGACAACTGGTGCGTTTGTAAGCAGTTTTGGGGATAGCTGGGGGACGGCTTGGGGGCTACTCCATCGGATAACGTAGCCCCCACTGGCTGCGAATGGCATCCAGCGTCTGCATGATAGCGAGCGATTCATCGAGCGGCATCGTCGGACTTTCGGTCAGACCACCTCGGATACAACGCCCCACCTCCGCCGCCTCATAGTTGTAGCCATTGCCGCTGAATGCTACCTCAACGACCTCGTCAGGCCGGCCATCCCGCTTGAGTGTATAGCTGCGCGGCTGCCACCAGGGTGCATGAATATGGATCGCGCCGCTGGTGCCTAAAATCCGGGCTTCCTGCGCCGTATTAGTTTGGATAGCAGCACCCAACGTCGCGAGCTGGCCACCCGCATAGCCCAGAATCACGGCATCTTGCTCGTCCACACCGGTTGGTCCCATTTGGGCTAGGCTTGCAATGCGGTCGGGCTGCCCGAAGATCATCGAGGCCAGCGAGACCGGGTAGACGCCCACATCGAGCAACGCTCCACCACCGAGGGCCGGGTTAAACAGCCGGCCCTCGGGGTTACGCTGTGTGCGAAAGCCAAAATCGGCTTGCAGCATCTGGACCGTGCCGATCACTCCGTCTGCCAGCAGTTGCCTGATCTGTACCATCGCCGGCAGAAAGCGCGGCCACATCGCTTCCATCAGAAAGCGCCTACGCTCACGGGCCAGTCCGATCAACTCCGCCAGCTCACCCGCGTTAATAGTAAACGGCTTTTCGCACAAGACATGCTTCCCGGCCTCCAGACACAGACGGGTATTGGGATAATGGAGCGGATGAGGCGTCGCTACGTAGATCGCCTCGACATCGGCATCGCGAGCCAGATCTTCATAACTTGCGTGCCGGTGGGTCACGCCAAACTCATTGCCAAAAGCCTCGGCAGATGACTGACTGCGCGAGCCCACGGCCACAAGTTCGGCCTCGGGTAAGTCCACCAGCCCCTTGGCGAATTTGTGGGCGATTGAGCCCGTTCCCAGAATCCCCCAACGGAGCTTATCCATCAGCGCACACCGAGAAGCAGTTCAATCAACAGCTGGTCAAGCCGCTCATACGGCAAGCCACGTTGGCCCAGCGCAACGCGGTCGAAGGCAAAGGCTTTGAGCGCCGTGGCCTTATCAGCACTATAGGCACCGGAAAACTGGTGCATGCTGCCGTCATCGGCATTAATCGCCTGCAGCAGCTCTTGAATCTCCTTGTCCTGCGCGAACTGTTGGGCCTTGGCCTTCATAATCAAATAGGTCCGCATACAGCCCCGCGCAAAGGCCCGCACGTCATCATAGTCTGCAGTCCGGTAGGCGTGCGCGTCGAAATGCCGGCTGCCGCTGTAGCCCACATTCTCCAAAAACTGCACCAGGAAAAAAGCAGCCTTGATACTTTCAGCTCCGAAGCGGAAGTCCTGGTCATAGCGTCCAGGCTTCTGATCATTCAGATCGATATGAAACAGCTTGCCCGCATCCCAGGCCTGAGCCACAGCGTGCATGAAGTTAAGCCCGGACATTTGCTCATGCGCGAGCTCAGGATTCACGCCAAACTTGTCGGGCCGGTCGAGCGTATGAATAAAGGCCAGCGCCGCGCCAACCGTCGGCAGAAAGATATCCGAGCGTGGCTCGTTCGGCTTGGGTTCCAGCGCAAAGCGCAGATCATAGCCCTGATCTTGGCAATAGGAGGCTAAGAAATTGAGCGCCTCACGGAAATGCTTGAGCGCCTCAACCGTATTTTTAGTAGCATCGCTCTCAGTGCCTTCGCGCCCGCCCCAGAATACATAGACTTTCGCCCCCAGTTCGACGCCAAGATCAATGGCCCGCATCGTTTTTTGCAAAGCATAGGCACGCACCTTGGGATCATTGCTGGTGAAAGCCCCATCACGGAAAGCGGGGTCTGCGAACAGGTTGGTCGTGGCCATTGGCACGCACAGCCCTGTATCGACGAGTGCTCGTTTGAAATCAGCGACGATGAGGTCGCGTTCGGCCGTAGTAGCTGTAATCGGCACGAGATCGTTGTCGTGAAAGTTAACGCCCCACGCACCTTCACCGGCCAGTAGGTGGACGAGTTCAACCGGCGATAGCGCGTCACGTACCGGCTCGCCAAATGGGTCGCGGCCCAAATTGCCGACCGTCCATAAACCAAAGGTAAAACGATCTTCCGGCTTTGGCTGGTAGTCCATAGCGGCACTGCTCCTTATGCAATCATAGCTGCCTCAAGCTACCGCGCATCATAACACTATGATGTTTATCTGGTAGGCTTAAAGGAGGGATGCACTGAGCATTACCGAAAGAAGGTACCTATGGCAACCACATGCGAACATGAGGATCAAATTCAGCAGGTGACGTCAAGCGGTCAGGGCTGCAAGGAGTGCGTAGAGTTGGGTGATCAGTGGGTACGCCTGCGGATGTGCCTGGTTTGTGGTCACGTCGGCTGTTGCGACTCGTCCAAAAATACACATGCGACCAAGCACTTTCATGCCACGAACCATGCCATCATGCAATCCTATGAGCCTGGTGAGGAGTGGGGTTGGTGCTACATCGATGAACAGATGCTCGATGGTAAACCCTTGCCACACCCGAGCCAGAGCCACCGCTAACACGCCGTAGACTACTCTGCTCGTTGCGGGATTAGCGCTATAGCTGCCGATGTTGCCCTCGTTGTTGCTGCACTCATGCCCTAAGGCTGTGTAGATTGATGGTCTAAAATCTGCTCTTACAGATAGCACTTCGCCGTCGTCGGATGGCTGACGACGGGAGACCTGTAATGAAAGGGAATGTGATCATGGATCGATTAGCTCAGTTCTTAGGCCAGGGCAACAACCAACAGCAGTATCAGGACTTTTCTCAGCGCTACCAGCAGGATCCCAACAGCATTTCGGATCAGGAAGCAGCCCAACGCTATCGCGAGCTCGCCAGCCAAGCGAGCCCGCAAGATCTCGACCAGGCCCATCAGCAGGCATTTAGCCAGATGCCTGACCAGCAACGGCAGCAGTTGGCGCAACAATTCCAGCAAGCTCATCAGGATCCCAATATCCCCTGGTCTGGGTATCCGCAGAACATGACCCCCCAGCAAGCGGCGCAGCCACAGCAATTAAGTCAGATGGCGACCCAAGCTGCGCAGCAAGCTCCCAGCGCAGTTGGCTCGATCTTCGGCAGTACCGGTGGCAAGCTTGCCATGGCCGGTGCCGCTGCGTTTCTGGCCAGCAAATTCTTGAGCAATCAGAACGGGTAGCCCAAGGCTGAGGCCGGGGGATCATAGCGATCCCCCGGCAGCCCATCGCACACGAGGTTGGCATGCAGCCCGCGATTTACGCTGAAAAGCTTGAACAAGCGCAACAGCTGTTAGCCGAATATGATCTGGACGCTTGGCTCATCCTAGTGCGTGAAACATCACTTGGCGGTGAGCCAGCCCTCGCAATGATCGCACCCTTCGATCTAACCTGGGAGTCGGCCTTGTTGATCGGGCGTGATGGGACGCGCACCGCGATTGTGGGTCGCTTTGATCAAGCTCCGGTCCTGGCAAGTGGTCTGTTTTCGCAGGTCGTGGGCTATGATGCCAGTATCGGCGATGACTTACGTGCCGCACTCCATCACCTCGCCCCCCGCCACATCGCGATCAACTACTCGACCGGCGATGTCCTGGCAGATGGCTTGAGCCATGGTCTGTATCTACGCTTGCTCCAGCATCTGCAAGGAACGCACTATAGCGAGCGCCTCGTATCGGCCCAACAGCTTGTTGGCGCACTCCGCTCCCGTAAAACCGCTACCGAGCAAACCTTGCTACTTCAAGCAGCCGAAGCCGCCGACGACTTGTTTTTGCTGGCCGCGCGCTATATCGTGCCCGGCGCGACCGAAGATGAGATCGCAGCGGCTATGCATAATGCCCTGGCGGAGCGTGGTCTAACGACCGCCTGGCCCGCTGACATCTGCCCAATCGTCAACACCGGCCCTGTTTCATCTATCGGCCATGCCGGACCGACCCAACTGCAGGTTACACCGGGCGACGTTGTCCACATCGACTTTGGTGTGCGCCGCGCCGGATACTGTTCGGATCAACAGCGCGTCTGGTATGTTGCAAGTGATGACGCTCCCGATCCACCTGCTGACGTCCTCCACGTCTTTGCGACCGTCCGCCGGGCCATCGAACGTGCCTTTGCCTTCATCAAACCCGGTGTCCTTGGCTTCAAGGTCGATGCCATCGCGCGAACCACCTTTGCGGAAGCCGGTCTCGAACCGTACCAGCACGCGCTCGGTCACGGTGTTGGCCACGCGGTGCATGATGGCGGTGTACTACTTGGGCCACGTTGGGATCGCTATATCCGTCTTCGGAGAATACCCCTATTGATCGCACGGCCGCTCCCCTCGAGACGGTCACCGTTATCGACCCGACCCATCATCTCTACGGCCTGCGCCTGCCGCTCCGGCGCGTTGACCTGCATCAC
>JACDGP010000006.1 GCA_013821605.1 Herpetosiphonaceae bacterium | reverse complement strand
GTCAATGGCTTTCCGGCAGTACGCGCCGGGAAGTGGGTCTCTGATACGCCAATTTCCGGACCAGCAGCGCAACCTGGTGAAAAAAGCGACTATAACCCAACCTACTTCAAGCCAGACCAACCGGGCGCGCTGATCCCTGCACTCTCAGATGGCTTCAATGGCAACAAACTCAACATGAAGCAATGGACATGGGTCAACAATGGTACGACGGCCCTGTATAACGTGAGCAAAGGGAGCTTCAACTTCTACACGCAGAATGCCGATCTGTATGTTGATAATAACTCGGCATCCGTCCTGACTGAGCCAACGCCGTCAGGTGATTACCTGGTCGAGACTAAAGTTACGCTGAATCTTCCGGCAGAAGGATGCTGCTATAACTATGTGCAGGCCGGGATGGTCATTTATGGTGATAACGATAACTTCATTAAGCTCGCCCACGTCTCCATCTATGAAACCCGTCAAACTGAGTTTGCTAAGGAACTCTTCCCGGTCCCAGATGGCTACCCACGCTATGGTAATACCGTCGTTGGGCCGCCAAACTTAACGACGTGGCTACGGATCATTAAGACAAGTCAAGGTACGGGAGAACTCTACACGCCGTATACGAGTCGTGACGGCGTACATTGGGTCCGCGGGGGGAGTTGGACGCATAATCTGGGGGCGAATGCGAAGATTGGCTTGATCTCGATGGGTGGCAGTGGATTTGTTGCCAACTTCGATTACGTGCATGTGTACCAGCTCGCGCAGCAATAACTTTATGGACGATGACGTGGCACCTCTGGCAGGCGGCTGATGGATTGACAGGAGCAGGTTGATAACCTGCTCCTGTTATTGAATCACAACTACGTTGATTGTGAGAGGAGAGGGTGCATGAGTAAACGCGATTTCCAATGGATGACCGGCTTTGAATGTTCGGCCTTTCCACAACTGGGTGCCGATGAACTGGAAGAAACCGGCCATTATCGTTGGTGGGCCAGTGATCTGGTGCGGGTGCGTGAGGCGGGTATTACGATGATCCGCTATGGTATTCCATGGCACCGGGTTAATCCCAAGCCACATGTTTATGATTGGCACTGGGCCGACCAGACGCTCGACTTAATGCAGGTCCTGGGCATTACGCCGATCGTTGATTTGTTTCACTACGGCACACCGCTATGGATTGAGGGCGGGATCATGAATCCGATCTTTGGCGAGATGCAGGGCTGGTATGCCCAAACGTTTGCGCAACGGTATCCGCATATCATGTACTACACCCCCACGAATGAGCCGTATATTGAGGCATCCTTCGGCGCAGAGTGGGCGATCTGGTATCCATTCCTACGTGGCGATTTTAACGCCGTACGCGCCTTCAAGAATGTCACTGAGGGCATTTGCCGCTCAATGGCTGAGATTCGGAAGGTGCGACCAGACGCACTGATGATGATCGCCGATACTTGTGAATATTACCATTCCGTCGACGGCGCCTTCAAAGAAGAGGCGGACTTCCGTACCTTGCGCAGGTTCCTGGTGCATGATATGTATCAAGGTCTGGTTACGCGCGAGCATCCAATGTGGGCATATATGGAGCGACATGGGGTGAGTGACTGGGAGTTGAATTGGTTTTTGGAGAACCCGGTTAAGCTCGATATTTTAGGTTTAGACTATTACCAGCACTCCGAGCACCAGTTGCGGCGCGGACCAAACGGTGAGCGTATTGACGAAACAGCGCAGCAGCAATGGGGCTGGGCCGAGATGGCGCGCCAGTACTCCCAGCGGTACCATGGTATTCCGGTCTTCTTAGCTGAAACAAATGTTGGTGGCCCCGTCGAAGATCGGGTCAAGTGGTTCGATGAACTGGTGGCCCAAACGCGGCAAGCGCGCGCAGCGGGCACACCGGTAGCAGGTCTCACCTATTATGGCGCGATCGATCATGTCGATTGGGATACTGCTTTGCGTGTGCGCAACCTCAACATCAATCCATGCGGGATGTGGGCGCTACATTGGGAAGGTGAGAAGCTGGTGCGAACGCCAACAGCACTGGTAGAGCGCTTCCGCCAGTATCTAGCGATGCCGACAGCCGAAAGCGTGGGCGAACTCGCTGACCCAGAAGCGGCAGCACGAGTGGGGGCAGTCCTGGCACCAGCAGCCGATAATGTACGCTGATTCGATGTAATGGCCTGAGACAAGGGGATGCAAGCGACTATGTTCAACCTTAATCATCACCCGCACCGGCGCTATAATCCACTCAGCCGCGAGTGGGTGCTCGTATCACCGCACCGGACACAACGTCCATGGCAAGGGCAGGTCGAGAATACAGCCGCCAAGGCTAAGCCGGCCCATGATCCAACGTGTTATCTCTGCCCCGGTAATGTGCGCGCTGGGGGGGTCCACAATCCCAACTATGAACACACGTTTGTGTTTACCAACGACTATGCAGCCTTGTTGCTTGACACGCCAGATGGCAGTCTTGATCAGGGTGGACTGTTGCGGGCCGAAAGCGAGCGTGGCACCTGCCGTGTCGTCTGCTTCTCGCCGCGACATGACCTGACGTTAGCGCAACTCGATCCCCTGGCACTCATGACTGTCGTTGATGTATGGGCGGAGCAATATACCGAACTCGGGAAGATTGAGACGATCGGGTATGTGCAGATCTTCGAAAACCGGGGGGAGATGATGGGGGCCAGTAATCCCCATCCGCATGGTCAAATCTGGGCGACCGAGGAGCTACCGGTGTTGGTAGCGCGGGAAGCGGAAGCCCAGCACGACTACTACGCTGAGCATCAGCATACGCTGCTGACCGATTATCTCGAACTTGAAATGAAAGATGGTACAAGGCTGGTATGTGCTAATGACCAGTGGGTCGCGCTGGTGCCTTTTTGGGCGGTGTGGCCCTTTGAAACATTGGTCGTGAGTCGCCAACCGGTCACTGCTCTGCCCCAACTCGATCAAGCACAGCGTAGCGGACTAGCCGACATTCTCAAGCGGGTGACGACGCGCTACGACAATCTGTTTAGCGTCTCCTTTCCGTATTCGATGGGCTTTCACCAAGCACCCACTGATGGTCAGGAGCATCCGGAATGGCATCTGCATGCCCATTTCTACCCACCGCTGCTGCGGTCGGCTACAGTTCGCAAATTCATGGTCGGCTTCGAACTCCTGGCAGAACCTCAGCGTGATATCACTCCTGAATCTGCAGCCGAACGGCTACGTGAGCAGTCGGAAGAGCATTGGGCTATACAAGGAGTGTAATGAACGGCCTACCAAGTGGGGCAGCCAATGATTTTGTCTGGGCGACCGGTATTGAAGATACGTTTGTGCCACAGGTGCGACCAGGATACCGGGCCCTAGATGAATATGAGTTGATGGGTCACTACGAGCACTGGCGCGAGGATCTCCACCTAACCCAGGAGCTTGGCATCCGAGCAGTACGCTGGGGCATACCGTGGTACCGTGTTGAGCCCGCGCCGGGCGAGTTCGACTGGCGCTGGACCGATGAAGTGCTGCCCTACCTCGTACAGGAGCTCTGCATCACGCCAATTATTGACTTGATGCACTACGGCTGCCCATTATGGCTGCATCGCGAGTTTGCCAACGATGAGTACCCGCAGGCGGTAGCCGAGTATGCAGCCGCCTTCGCGCGACGCTACCACGGCCTCATCCGCTGGTACACGCCGTTGAACGAACCGCTGATTAATTCCGTAATGTCGGGGAGGCGAGGCCAGTGGCCACCGTATTTGCGGGGTGATGGTGGCTATATTCGGGTGATGATGCAACTCATCAAAGGCATTCGGCGCACGGTGACAGCTATCAAGCAGATCGATCCACAAGCATTGATGGTGCATGTCGAAGCGGCTGGGCTACACCGTGCCATGCGGGCAGAGCTCGAAGCGCTGGCAACCGAAGAGCAGCACCGAGGCTACCTCAGCTACGATCTCCTCACCGGGCGCGTCAAGCCCACGCATCCACTCTACACGTGGCTCCTTCGTCACAGCACTAATCCCGATGATTTAGCCGAGTTTGAGCGCACGCCGATTGGGCTTGATGTACTGGGCCTTAATTTCTACCCGCAATGGTCAACCAAGCAGGTGGAGATCGATGCTAGGGGGCGCTTGTTGTACCGCAATGTAGAAAAGGATGGAGCAAGTTTTGGTAGCTTGATTCGTGACTATTACGAGCGCTACAAGGTTCCAGTGATGATTACGGAAACTAGCGCGAAGGGCTCGGTGACAACGCGTTCGAAATGGCTCACCGCTTCGCTGGCAGCGATCAAGGAGTTGCGTGGGCAAGGAGTGCCGGTGCTTGGCTATACCTGGTTTCCCTTGTTCACGATGATCGACTGGCGCTACCGGATGGGGCGGGAACCGCTGGAACGCTACCGGATCGAACTGGGCTTGTACACGCTCAATAGAGAGAGCGCCGAGCGACGGTGGCAGACAACACCTCTGGTCCAGCAATTTATCTCGTATGTCAATAATCCGGCTGAGGCGATTGGGGTAGTCAAAGGGTTCGGCACTGAGCTTGCTATGGTACAGTGACCAAGCTGTCACCGTACATGGGGAGCGGGATGAAGACGATTTTGGTAGTCGAGGATGAGCCGGCGATTGCTGAAGTTTTGCTAGGGATTTTAGAGGACGCCGGCTACCACGTCGAGTTGGCTATCAACGGTCAAGCTTGTCTCGCATGCCTTGAGGCGGTTCAGCCCGACTTGATACTTTCCGACCTCGCGATGCCTTTGCTTGACGGACGAGGTCTGTATCGTGCACTTCGCGCTCAGGCCACCTATGCAACGATTCCCTTTGTGATCATGACCGCAGCACTAGTACAGCCCGAGGTCAGCGCTGATATGTATGACGGCGTCGTCTCTAAGCCATTCATGCTGCAAGATCTTCTCAATACTATCGCACGCTGCGTCGTTCAAAACAATACATGAACGATAGGAGTGGGTGTATACTGAGCCGTGGCCGGTTGTTCAGGCGCTGATATCACAGTCTGGTAGGTCGAGGTTACGTCTAGCTGCTTCAGCATACACATCGCTTTCGAACTTAGCCGCAACGCGCGCTTTTACATCGCTGCACATCACGACCAAGCCTTGGATTTGTTCATCTGTGTAGCTTTGCCAGTCGAGCGTGGCTATGCGGTGTGGCGTTGCGGGTACAACTGGGTTTAAATAATAATGCATGTTGTCGTGCTGATGGTACTCGCTTCGCTGTGCCATACGTACGAACGCTTCAATTCCAAGCCGATCAACTTTTAGTGCTGGCATAGATGCTCCTTATGAGATGTCCCACCAATAGTGCAAGCATACCCCAAGAATGGCGCTCTGGGATGCAAGAGGGTCCTGTTCTGTCGGAGCCATCTGCTAGGGGATCAGTCAGCCCTGCTTTATCGGCGGTTGCACTGCGTCTCGGGGGCGATGCCCGGCCCGGGTCAGCACTGCCCGATACACGGCTGCAGTCTGGTTGAACACATGATCGATGGTAAATTGAGCTAGAAATGCGCGCCGACCAGCTTCGCCCAGTGATCGTCGCAATCGGGCATCATCTAACAAACGACGAAGTGCGAGCGTCAGGGCTTGGAGATCGCTGTGGGGCACGAGCAGGCCGGTTACGCCATGCTGGACGAGCTCCGGTACGCCACCAACCGACGAGGCAATGACCGGTAGCCCTGCACGCATCGCTTCGAGGATACTGATGGGGAGGCCTTCGTAACGTGAAGCAAGGACGAAAAGTTGTGCTTGCCCAAGCAAGGCGGGCACATCATCGCGATCACCGAGAAAGCGGACGTGGGCAGCAATAGCGAGTTGCTGTGCTAGGGCCTGCATGGTCGCAAGTTCAGGGCCACTGCCGACCAGCAGGAGTTGGGTATCGGTATGGCGGGCAAGCGCGAATGCCCGCAGTAGCAGTGCTTGATCTTTCGGTTCTTGGAAGCGAGCGGTCATCATGATCGTAACGGCTTCACGGCTCGGTTCGGCGATCGGACCGTCAGGAGTTAGCCCATTCGGAATATAGTGTAAGAAGCAGAGGCGTCCGAGGTGGTAGCGCCGGGCAAGCTGCAGGTCGTAATGGGAGACACAGATGATGCCATCCCCGAAGGGTGCAGCCAAGCATTCGCTGAGCCATACGAGCAGACGGCGTAATGATGGCACGCCTGGTTTGAAGCCCCAGCCATGAGCAGTGTAGATCACCGGTGTATGAGTAAGCCGAGCGGCAAGACGACCAAGCAGGCCAGCCTTGGAGCTGTGTACGTGGGCTAGCGCGGGCCGGAGTGCGCAGAGCACGTTGATACACTGCTTAAGTGCTTGGAGATCGTTCCCCAGCCTCACAGCACGTCCCAAACTGGGCACAAGAAAGACACGAACACCACGGCTCAACGCGGCCTCCGTTAACGGTCCAGTCGCGCTGGTAGCGAGGCAAAGCTCACGATCTCCGTCCGCGCAAGCTAATAGTTGAAGCAGATGGGTTTGTGCACCACCGATTTCGGATAGAGTGATGATGTAGAGAATACGTTTAGACATGGAGGCCGCGCCGTGTGAGGAGTTCGCAATATAATGCTTCCCAGCGATCAACAACCAAGGGTAGGTCGTAGTGATTGACTACATGTTCTCGTCCTGCCTGGCCCATCTGCTGACGTACGACAGCGGGCAATACTGTAACCCGAGCCATCGCACCTGCGAGCGACGCCGGATCATGTGGGGCCGTTAGGAGGCCGCCGACAGGTGCGATGGCTTCGCGGTTGCCACCGACATCGGTTGCCACGATTGGTAGGCCGGATGCGCCGGCTTCCAACAGCACCATCGGCAGCCCTTCCCAGGCAGAGGAGAGAACAAAGCCATCAGCAGCATTCATGAGCGCAGGAATATCCCCACGGAGGCCTAAAAAACGAACACGCTCGGAGAGGCCAAGCTCGGCGACGAGTGCGCGGGCCTCCAGTTGCAAGGGTCCCTCACCGACTAAGAGCAACTGAACAGCCGGATGGTGGTGATGGAGGCGGGCAAAGGCGTTGAGCAGCACGGGATAGGACTTGACGGCATCGAAGCGACCGACGGCTAGCCATACAAACTCCGTGCCGAGCTTCAAGGCGTGGCGGTATTGTGCGCGGACGGTCGGCGCGGGGCGAAAGCGGTGGGTATCGACGCCATTGGGCATCATACGTAGTCGCCCCTGCGGAACTGCGCCAACCGCAATGTAACGCTGGACCGCTGTATGGCTCACGTTGGTCGTTAGGTCGGACAGTGGATCCGTGAGGCGGTAGGCCCACTCGCGCCAGCGTCCACCTTCGCTCATGTTATGGGCCGTTGAGATGAGGACGGGAACTGAGCAGAAAGGACGGGTGATGCGGGCCAGCACGTTCGCATGAACCATATGGCTATGGACGATTTGGGGATGGGTGCGACGTAGATGGTGGACGAGTATGAAGATGGCACGCGGATCAGGGTAGCCCGGTCGCATGTCAAGGGAATACACGCCGATCTGGGCGGCTTGCAATTCCGCGACATAGGCACGGGGAGCCACCATCGTTACCACCTCGACGGTCCAACCGCGGGCCTTGAGCGCAAGTGCCAAATGTACCACTTGGGTCTCGGCGCCGGCATAGGCTAGGGCGGTTGTAAGGAAGGTAATACTAGGCACGGTTCGCCAGGAGTTGTTCGTAGCATAGGGAATACTGATCAACAAGTGATCCTAGTGAGAAGCAGCATAGGACACGCTCGCGACGCTGCAGGATCATCTCACTGCGCCCTGCAGGATCACCTGTCAGCATAAGGTGCCATGCTTGGGCTAGGTCTGACGGCGTGCCAGGAGGAACGATCACGCCCGTATCACCCATGATCCAAGCCGAGTCGCCCGCATCGGTCGCCACGCATGGCAGCCCGCATGCCATCGCCTCACCAAGCACGTTACTGAAGCCCTCACTCAAGGAGGTGGAGGTGAGGAGACTGAGTGCATTGTAGACACCAACCATGTTATCGGAGTTATCGACCCAGAGCATATGATTTGCGATGCCTAGTTCGGTCGCCAAACGTTGTAAGGTAGCACGATAGGTGGCAGGTCCGGAGCCGACGCAGACAAAACGGACGCCGGGGAGGCTAGTCACTAACAGCGCAGCGGCGCGGAGGAAGGTGGGATGATCCTTGACCGGATCTAAACGCCCAACTATCCCAATCAACTGCGTCCCATGTGCAATGCCCCAGGCTCGGCGCTGCTCGCATCCGGCGGCTGCATCGAGTTGAAAACGTGTGGTATCGATGCCATTGGGGATGACGATCATCCGACCGGCTGCATAGTCGCGCGTCTGGTGATAGTGCAGACCGGCGTGGGAGTTAGAGATAATGAGGTCAGGGTAGGGCGAGAGTAGGGCACCAAGACGAAAGAGCGCCTGAGGAAACCAGCCATAGTGTGACAGGTCCAGGTCAGCTACACGCAACCCCCAGACCACTCGCGCGCCAACAATTCGCCCCAGCAACAAGGCCAGTTCATTCGAACCGGTCATATAGCTATGGAGAATATCGGGCCGGAGCTTGTGGACCAAGCTGAAGGCTCGATAGCCGAATGGGACAAGGTCCCAGCGCCCACGCTTGTGCAGAGATACCAGCGTTACATCTGGCACTCCTGCAAGTTCACGCCATAGCTCGCCACCATCATACATGGTAGCGACCGTAACGATGAAGCGCGATTTATCTAGTGCAGCGGCCAACTGGATTAACTGGCGCTCTGCGCCACCCTGCTGCAAGGCGCGAATGATGTAGAGGATGCGGATCATGGGGCCACGAGCTCCTTAATCAGGGTATCCCACTGCGCCATGACGCTCCCTACGCCAAAGCGGTCAAGCAGTTCGGGAGCGCGGCTTGCCAGCTTTTGGCGTGCAGCAGGATGACGCATCAGGTGATCAAGTGTTCGTGACAGAGCATCTATATCGCCATTTGGCACGAGCAAGCCATTGACGCCATCACGAATGAGTTCACGGGGACCACTAGGACAATCAAAGCTGACAACCGGTAGACCGCAGGCCATAGCTTCGGCCAGGACGAGAGAAAAGCCTTCATAGTGAGACGTAGCCACAAACAGGTCAGCACGGTGCATGGTGCGATAGGCGTCAGGCGTGAGGCCCGGCAGCCGAAGTTGATCACCCAACTCAAGCTGCCGGGCTAATGTTTCCAAGGCCGTACGGCAGGGGCCTTCGCCCCAGATTTCTAGCACCCAAGCAGGATGGTGCGATGCGACTTTGGACCAGGCTCGGAGCAAGTGATCAAAGCCCTTGAGTTCGACCAAGCGGCCCATAGCAAGCAGGATTGAATGATTATGCAGACCAGTTGCTTGGGACAGAGGAGCAGTTGGCGGCTTGATGATTGGGTTAGGAATGACACGGGAATGTTTACGCACCTGCGGTGAGAAATAGTCAAGCATCGAAGCATTGAGGACAATGAGCTGGGCAGCCCATGGGTAGGTCAGCCGGCGCAAGAGTTGCCAGAGTCGCGGGAGGCGTGCAGGCACGGGATCGGTGTGCTCAGTGATTATGACCGGCAGGGCGAGGCCGACCGTTGCACAGAGGGTCAAGACATTGGTTTGGTCCATGAAGGCGATGACGAGCTGCGGATGACAGGCAAGAAGCGCGTGGCGTAAGGCACGGATACGCTGCAGATTGCGGACGAGGCCAATCAAAGGATGATGCGACGGTCGAGCCAAGGCTAATGGGCGGTGCCGAACGCATGGATCAAGAGCGAAGAATGGAGGTACGGCACCGTCATCTAAGGTCAGAACAGTGACTTCATGACCTTGCGTTATCCACTCATGTGCGAGCGTCGTGAGGACACGTTCAGCACCACCGACTCCTAGCTCCGCAATGACAAGTGTAAGATGCATGCGTTAGTGCTTCCATAGTTGCCGGAGGGCCATCGTCGCAAGGAAACATAGCGAAACCAGATACACAAAGCTGGTGGCTAGGGCAATGCCGGCTACACCGAAGTGACGCACGAGCAGGTAGTCAAGCGTGATGTTGACTACGCAGTTGATTATGGTACCCCAGGTCAGAATGTAGTTCATCTGCAGGGACGAAAGCAGGCGGACGAATACAATACAGAGCGTGAACGCGGGAAGCTGCAGGATATACATGGCTTGGACGCGAGCAACCAGAAGCGTGTCGGTGGGAGTGAAGGCTCCTCGCTGGAATACCAGATGGGCGATGGGTGCAGATAGCGTGTAGAGAATAGTGGTTATCGGTAACATCAGGGCCAAAACGAGCACAGTGTATGTTTTGATGGTATGGCTGACAGCTTGCCATTCTGCCCGAGCGACCAGCTTGGATAGGTAGGGCAGCAAGGCGGTCCCTAAGGCGGTGGTGCTGATGCTGGTCATGAGGCTCACGAGTTTGTTGCCATAGCCGAGCGCCGCGACACTCCCAGGGTGGAGCAGTGATGCAATGAACTGATCGACCAAGAGCGTACTGTTCATTAAGAGGCCAGCTAAGAGCAGTGGTGCAAATTGGTGGAGCACTTGGCGTAGATAGCGATCATGACCATGCCAGTGTGGGTGGAGGGGTATGGCACTGCGGCGGAGGCCCCAGGCTAGCACGCAGAGTTGGAGGAAGGTGCCGCCAAGCAGACCGAGAGGCAGTGCAGCGATGCTGCTATGACTTGATAGGCGCAACGACGTGATCATCACCAGGGGGACCAGTCCAGGTGCGATAGCCACCAGCGCGAACTGTTCACCGGCATTAAGGACGGCACCCCAGGTTGTAGCGATCCCGTTTAATAGGATTGCCGGCAGCAACAGATAGAACAAGCGCTCCGTCAGGGCACGTTTTGCAGGGCTAAAGCCGGTGGCAAGCAGTGGTAGAAGCATATGACCAACTGACGCCAGGATGGTGGTTGTGAGGAGCAGGATAGTACCGGCGATGATGACAGTACTCGAAAACAGGCGATCAGCCGCCGGCTGACCTTCCACTTCGCGGAGTTGGATATAAGTTGGGATCAAGGCAGCATTTAGCGATCCGCCGACAATGCCGATCACAAAGGTCGGCAGCACATAGGCCATGAGAAAAGCTTCGACACTATCACCTGTACCAAAGGCAGCCGCAACGCTCACATCCTTAATCAGCGATACGAGCTTCACGCCGAAGGTTAGGGAAGCGATGGTGAGCGCGGTATGGAAGATGCGCCGGTTGATCGAGCCGGAGGCGATGCGTTCGGACTGATATGCCGCCAGTCGCGCGAAGAGCTGATTAACCATGGCTTACCAGTCCAAGCTCATCGGCAAATGGGAGCGAGGCTTCCTGCGAGGAACGAGATTGGAGGCGTAACGCGCCTTCCGCTAGTCCAAGCATGAGAGCCCAGAGCACAATCTCTTTGGGGCGGAAAAAGGTGAAGTCCAGGCTTTGGCTCAGGAGGAAAAAGGAAAAGATCATCCATGAGAGGTGGCAACGCAGTCGAAAGGCTTGAAGGATGCGTTGGCATAGCAGGTAAAAGAGAAGCAACGACGATACGCCTAAGCCCACGCCCAACTCCAGCAGAATGCTATGGAAATGAACCGGGAAGGCATAGGTTTCGCGGTCCAAGGCAAAATAATTGCCACTCATCATGACGATGATGGGCTGGTGCAAGATCAAGGGCGAGCGGTTAAGGCCAATGCCAAAGAGACCAACTCCACCAGAGCGGATCAGTTCAATACCATATGACCAGATGTAGGTTCGTCCATGTAGAGAGGCTGCGTTGGCGGTATTCGTTAGGGTTTTGCGGATCTCCTCGAACTGGCTGTAGTGCACGACAAGATAGAAGGCAACTGATAAGCAAGCCGTGAAGATGGCTCCCGTGATCAGCAGTTGCGCAGGCCGCACCGCTTGGGACTTTACCACGTAGATACCCGTAATCGAACATAGCAGGAGGATTGAGGTCCAGCTAAAGGTCAGGACCAAAAAAGGGAAGGCGAACAGGGTCAGGGCATAGTTTTTGTGCGTAATGGCGATGAATAACACGACGACAACGACTTGGCTGAAGCTGGCGACCGACATCGCGGAGGCGTAGATGCGGCTATTGATGCCAAATTGCAGGCGATACACAAACAGCGCCGAGGCACACAGGACGATACAGATTATGACGAGCAGGCTTTCGAGGGCCGGAACGCCACCGGTCTCGGCAAGCCAGACAGCGAAACAAAAGAGAGCCGTCCAGCGTAGCCAGAAGAGGGCCGTGTCAGCAAGCAAGGCCGATGAGACGCCCGGATAACCAAAGAGCAGGCTCAAGACGGCGGCAAGGGAGCATAGGTAGGCGAAGACGGTGAGCTTGCGCTCGGTGGCTAATCCATACACAAGCCATGTAAGGGCAAGCGCGCCCAACAGCAGCCCATCGTACCAGCCGGCGAGTGAAGGGTGCCAGGTGGCTTGCAGCTCGGTCAGGCTAAAGTCGGCGGGAAAGATAAAGCGACTTGGCAGGGCGATGTAGATCAGGATGCATGGTACAGCCAACGGTGCAAGCCGGAGGCCGTGAGTGAAGCTGCCAAGCAAGCTAGGCTTGATGGTAGCCACAAATTTACTGTGGTGGTTGCGCTACAGAGTCGCCCTCAAGATGGAGCAACCGGTCCGACTCAGCTGGTTGGTGCTGACCGACGCTAGAGATGGGGATAGCTGAGGGGCTGCGGCTTCGGATAGAGCGACTGGCATAGCGCTCGTCGTGCTCATATCCAGAATAGCCGTAGGCGAGCGCAGCTTGGCCCTGCGGGATATCATTCAGCACGACACCGAGCAGATGGGCATTGGCTCGGTGCAATTGTTCCGCTGCCTGCTTACAGGCGGGAAGCTTGGTAGCAGCTACGCGTACGACAAGTATGACACCGTCGACGTGTTGAGCGAGGATAGCTGCATCTGCAACCGCCAACAACGGCGGGGAATCGATCAAGACGAAATCAGCGTGGGGCTGTACATGTGCCAGCACGTCTGCCAGCCGATCTGATGCAAGCAGCTCGGCGGGATTGTGGGGTGAGGCACCAGCAGTCAATAATCTGACACCGTTCACGGCAGTGGAACGCAACATATCAAGCTGAAGCTCGGGCTGCACGAGGAGATCGCTCAGACCGGAGCTATTGCGCAGATCGAAGCGGCGGTGCAAGCGCGGATGACGTAGGTCGGCATCGATCACAATAACATGCTTGCCGGTATGAGCGAGAACTGAAGCTAAATTGGCGACGAGAGTCGATTTACCGTCACTTTCGGTTGGACTAGTGATTAACAGTGTGCGAACTGGCCTGGCCGCTGTCGCGAATTGGAGATTGGAGCGCAGGCTGCGAAAGGCCTCGGCAAACGATGAGTGTGGGTCGGCGTCGACCAAGGGCCGGGCAGGAGAGATGTCAGCCGCATGGTTAATGAAACCGAGGATCGGCAAACCAAGCTGCTGGCTCACTTCGTCGGGGCTTTTGACGCGGTCATCCAGGAGGTCGTACAACAGCGCAAAGCCGATTGCCAGGAGGAGTGCAACAGCCGCAGTGGCTAACGTATTAAAGAGCACGCGCGGTGCGACCGGTCGCTGGCTTGTGATCGCGGGTTCCACCTGGACGACACTCGCGATCGTTTGCGCCTCAGCCATACGGACTTGTTCGTAGCTTTGCAGCAGATTGGCATAGCTTTGGTGGTATTGCGCGAGGGTCGTATCAAGCCGGTCGTGCTCGCCCTTGTTCTCGGGGATATCTTTGAGGCCGCCTAGCTGGGAACTCATCTGTTGAGTTTGTTTATCCAGGACCGCCATTTGTTGCTCAAGCCGTTGTTGAGAGGAAGCATAGCGGGCGGTTTGCATCTCATGGGTTTGGGCTGTAAAGGTGGATACCAAGGTGTTTGCAATATCGGCAGCAAGCTGAGCGTTGGGATCACGCACCTGCACGTGAATCAGCTGGGTATCACGGACAACGCTGACGTCAATGCTCCGCCGGAGGTCGTCCGCTTGTCGTGGGAGGCTCAGTTTCTGGATCACGTTTTCGAGCAACGGTTCGGAGATGAGCAGTTGACCATAGGTTTGTGCTTGTCGCTCACTCCCAAGAATCGACTGGTAATCAGAGGTTGGCTTGGTGCCAGGTGCAGCATCGATCAAGATGGTGGTGGCGGCTTGGTAGATCGGGGTTTGGTGCTGATTGATGCCCCAGGCAGTAGTCCCGGCTATAACACTGCACAGTATCAGCAACCGCGACCAGCGGAGCACGATGGCGATCCGCTGCCTTAACGCTTGTCGTGCTTCCAAGGCTCGCCCCCTACTACATGTAACGACGTACCGACAGCGACGGCTAGATCTAGGGGTAAGTTCGAGTACTCAGCGGAATGGGGTTTCTAGGATTTCAGTATACGGTATGGGGAGCCGTTTTTGCAAGTGGCAAATTTTGTCTGGGTGGCCCTCACCCCGGCCTGTGGGCCACCCCTCTCCCAGTGCGCGGGCGAGGGGAAAGAAGCAGTTCACTTATTGCTAGCAATGGAAAACTGGGGTTGTGAGCATTCCGCATTGGGAAGCGATAAACAACACTTCAGGAGCAATGGATAACAAGGTCCCACGCTTGCTAACGTATTGCTCTTCGTACAAAAAAGCAATGGAAAAACAATGAGGCAGCAATGATTTAACAACGTGATCAATCGCTTGGATTGTAGTGCTTGAGATAGGTGGGCGATAATGACTGCCAAGCCAGGTCGTTATCGCGCTAATACAGACGCGCTCCCAGAGAGGTGTGCGGGGCAGTGACGCGCTCATATCGCCAACACCGGACCGACACGGATCGCTACCATAGAATGATCAAGCATCGAGAAATTTGGGTAAAACTGTGGCCTAAATAAGAATGTTTGCCTCCTATGCCCATGCGGGCCACGCACACCCTAAGCCGTCGCCCTGAACTGAAGTTCGGACTGAACATACGAAGTCCGCTCCGCGGACTAGAGCAATGTTCGGCCTCGGCAGACCCTGCCCCTGACTTTGCACAAACCCTACCCACCACACCTTCGAGGTTACGGGAGATGTGGGTAATCACCGGGTTTGACGGCTGAATGCCAGCATCCATTCTAGTGCTAAAACTAGGTGCTATTATGATTAACGCTACCGTAAATAATTCTGACCACATCCCTGGAGCGAATTCATGACCTCATTCCACGATACATTTCAAGCCGCACTCCGTCGTTGGGGCACAAGAGATGCGATTGTCACAGATGTTAAAGAACGAGTAGAAACTGCTTGCGATCACGGGAGTGAACCGGTTCGTTTCTACGATGTCACATTCTCGACGGTAGGGGAAACGAGGAGTGTGACACTCGTGATAAAGATCGCATTGCACTACGAGCGCGAGATTCTAGCACTCCTGAATAGCCAGGGGCATCGGAATATTCCACTGACCTATGCTGAAGACCTCCATACACCTATACCGATGGTGATGTGCCAGCAACATGCTGGTGAACGAAGATCCTTAACGTCAGAGGAGGTCCGGACTATCGCACATAGCCTCGCTATGATTCATGCGATGAACCGTGGGGATGCTCATCATCTTCCTGGTATGCGGCGCTTGGTCAGCCATACATTCTTAGCATGGTGGAGACCGATCTGGCAGCAGGCACTCATGGACCAGAGCTTTGTGCACGAATTTGGCTCCTATATTAGTGAGATAGAGCAGGCAGTGGTCCGCTTTACTTACACGTTAGATCGCTTATGGCAAGAAGCCGACAGCTTGACAATGCTTCACACCGATTTGAGTCTGTGGCATGTGCTCGTTGATCACAATCATTTGTACATCATTGATTGGGACCAAGCACGGTATGGTCCGTGGTATCTGGATCTGCCAAACCTCTTTACGTTGGAGACCGTCTTAGCATATTACGTGGGCTTGTGCAACGCGGGCATAGCACCAGATATGGTAACATTCCTAGCAAACTTTCATGCAACGTGGTCCTTCGTCGGCTTGAAGTACATGATCCCATCGATCCAAGATTGGCTCCACGGGGAGAGGATACAAAGCCGTACTGACTTACATGCGCTCCTCCCGCGTGCCATCGCCCATGAGGCACCTAGCATCTGACGTTCCATTGAAGGCTTAAGATTATCACTCTGCGAGACTTGCATTAGTAAAACATCATGAGACGAGGTGCAGCAGTCCCTAGCTGCCACAAGGACGGCGTAGGACGCGGCCAGGATAATCATGCAGTAATTCCGCTTCGGTATTGTAGTGCTTGAGATAGGTGGGCGACAATGACTGCCAGGCCGGATCGTCATCGCAATAATAAAGATACGCTCCCGGATAGGTACTGAGGTAGAAGGTGTGAGCCGTTACCGGTGGCGGAGGATTCGTTGGTACCAGGGTTGGTACTGGAGGAGAGGTCGTTGGAATCGGGGTTGGTGATGGTGGGGATGATGTCGGGCCTGGATTGGCCGGAGGCATTACGCTACCTAGCCGTTCGTGTCCCAAGAGGCCAAGCAAGACGATGTTGCCGACCTCCGGATGGAGTTCGAAGCGTGCTCGTTCAAACCACTGGGTAAGCACCGTGTCGCCGTTGGGGTTTTTCTCGGATTTGACGCCGGTGAGGGGCAGGCCAAAAAGCTGCAACGATTGATCGTAGGCACTGAGCTTGGGATCGCTCAGGCGATGTGCTTGCCAGTAGGTCAGAAAAGGGCCACACACATCGCGGTTAGTCAGGTCAAAGTGCTGACAGGTGCCGCCGAGCGGGTTGCCATTGTTGGGCTCATTATGCCAGTCACGGCCCTGAGCCTTGAGCAGTTCATCACCGAGCCGCCCGAGCAGCACATCATATGGTGCGGCGTTCTCGGGGTGCTGCTCGAAGCGATTACGTTCGAACCACTGTGTTTGATAGGTTTGCTGCATATCTGCGTTGACTTCATCGCGCTGCGGGGTAATGGGATATCCAAAGACCGGCAGACCACCATTGCCATTCCAGAAGGAAGCAAAGCGACCGTCAATACAGTTGGTAATGCCAGGCACTGAGAAACATTGGGGAGCAGCGAGCGTCTGGGCAGCAGCAGACACAACGACGAGTAGAGCGACTAGGCACGCGATGAAGGCAGACAGGCGACGATGCATGAGGTTTCCTTTCTGTACCTGTTAGAGTCAAGGTAACTGTATGGATTGGTCTTTTCAACTGTCATGTTGATTATAGCAATTGCTCTTCGACAACGCTCCACTGGACGGTTCCCAACCTAGCGGATTTTATTGGGTTGCGAGGGATAGGGGGAAGGGCTAGGATCAGTAGCATGTAGAAGAAAGCAGCCTCAATGCCTGAACCGCTCCTTGAACTCGATTATCTGGACTATGACGGTAGCCGTGTGACGAAAGTACGGCGACCGGTAATCGCCGAAACACCGTGGGTTTTGTATGTTGACCGGCATGAATTGCTGACATTTATGTGTTCGCCGGTACGGCTGCATTGTCTGGCACTGGGCTTTCTCGTATCGGAGGGGCTGATCGATGGGTTGGAGGATGTGTACCAACTCAAGGTGTATCTTGATCAGGATCGGGTCTGGATGGTTTACCCGGATGCGGGGGTGAATGAGTTGCTGCCGATCCCGGCATGTGAAGAGGCAGTTGGGGCGATCGATGTGCGATTACGACGACCTGTACCAAATCAGTCACCACGGCGCGTGCTGACATCGGGCTGTGGCGGGGGGATTACTTTCGATGATCTCCATGATGATCGACCGGCGCTGTCGAGCAGTTTGCGGGTGAGTGCCAAGCAAATTACAGGGTTGATGCGCGAGCTTGACTATCATGCCACCCTGTACCGGCAGAGCCGGGGCGTGCATACTTCGGCGTTAGCGGAGGGCAATCGCTTACTGGTGCTGGCCGAAGATGTGGGCCGGCATAATACGCTGGATAAGATTCGGGGTGAGTGCTTGCTCGATGGGATTGTCACGCAGGACCGGATTCTGCTGACCTCGGGCCGTATTTCGTCGGAGATGATCGGCAAGGCGCGCAAGATGGAGGTGCCGGTGGTGGTTTCGCGGACCTCGCCGACGGCTACATCGGTGCGGTTGGCACAGCAGTGGGGAATGACCCTTATCGGCTATGCGCGGGCACCGAAGTTCCGTGTGTACACCGGTGCGGAGCGTGTGGATTGGGAGTGATGAGATGAGTCAGTACTCACGCCACGGGGATCCAACAACCGTGCGCGTGCGACGCCAGCGCCGCATCGATCACTTGCTGCACCTTATAGCCATCGTAGAAGTTCGGTGCAACCGGTTGGTCCGCAATGATCGCATCAATAAACGCGCGGTCGGCCACCGGTTCTGTGACGACGTACTCGTTGACGCGTCGGATGAATCCTTGAGTCAGGTCAACCCCGCCCCACAGTTCGTCCGGTACGTCCAACGTGTGGAAGTGCTCCTCGTCCTGGCGACTGCCCTGTAGGTTGATGCGGCCATCTACCAGATCCAGCTCCATCGTAGCACCTTCGCCATACAAGGCGATATGTTGGTCTTGGCCTCGACCACGAACGTGAGCGACGGCCGTCACATGGATCAGCCCCTGGGCACCATTCACAAATTCGAGCAAGACAGTGGCGGTGTCATTGGCGGCAGCGAGCAGTTGCCCGTCGGGGCCAGGTCGGTCAACGAAGGTAGCCAGGTGGGCGCTCACGCGTGCGATGTCACCGACGTACCAGTGTGCCAGATCGATGAGATGGGCGCCAAGGTCACCCAAAATGCCCGTGCTCTGGTGTTGGTCAAAGCGCCAGGCATAGTCCGGACGGCGTCCGTATTCCCCCACGTACTGCAACTGGCAATGATAGCAGCGCCCAAGATAGCCAGTGTCGATTAGCTGACGGATATAGCGGTAGGGGGGCAGCCAGCGGCTGGTGAAGAGGACCATATGCTTGACGCCGACCGCCTCGGCCTTGTCGTACATTGCTTTGGCCTGACTAGCCGTGAGTGCCAGCGGCTTTTCACAGAGGACATGCAGCCCAACGTCGAGGGCATCCATCGTCATTGGGTAATGTAGCGCATCGGGGGTGACGACGACGATCGCCTGGAGGTCAGCTTGTTCGATCATGGTGCGGTAGTCGGTGAAGACGCGCGGGATGGCATACTGCTGGGCGACGGACTCGGCGTGTGCCTGGTTGCGGCCGCAGAGCGCAACAACCTCGGCACGGGGATGGCTGGTGAGGGCGGGCAGGTGCAACGATCTAGCCCATCCACCAGTCCCGACAACGCCGACACGGACGCGATCCTTCATAAGCTCGACCGCCTTTCCTACGCTTGTGCCGTGGGCGTGCAAGCAGCGTGGCTTGCAGTATATAGCATAGCATCAGCAGTGGGTGGAGCAAAAAATCGCGTTGTGCGACCGACTCTTGGACGATTTACGACCAGGGAATAACGCGCATTCCTTCCGGGTCTACCCCGGTAGGGAACGCGTGGATTAGGAGTTGATCTTAGGTAGCCAACAAACGTGGCATACTATGATCACGAAATAGGAGGGGCTTATGACAGCGCAACATGTAGAGTTACAACAATGTATCTGGATCGACGCAACATATCTGCGAGATGCAGGGCTGGGGCCACATCTTCAAGTCGTTGTACAGCCCGGTGAAATCCGTATTGTAGCTGTGCCTGCTGAACACGAGCAACGAGCGCCTTCACAAGAAGGATGGGATGTACTTCGGGCACTGGGTCACGATGCCGAGCCGGGATTATTGTCAAATGCTGCTGAAGAGCATGATCGATATCTCTATCAATGAAGCTCCGGCTGCTCAGGCATTGTTCCAGTCCTCATCGTCGAGTGGATTATCCCAGAAATCAAGAGTGGTTTGCGCAGCGACGATCAGATCGTTGAATGAGTCTTGCAGTTGCTCTACCACAAAAGCAACGACTCGGGTACCTGGGGCAAACGGCACGTCCAGCGCCACCGAGCCGTCTTCGCGGACCTCAGCTTCAAATTTCAAAGCTGTCTGTGATACGGGTGTAGCATCAGGCATAGCGTTGTAACCTCCCCAAACAGCATTGTAGCATGCGAGTTGATCGCTCAGTCATTACGCCAACTCTGTGTCACGTTCGATCATGGTAGAGACGGCACGGCCGCCGAGTAAGACGAGGGGAATGCCGCCGCCTGGATGGGCGGCACCGCCGACGAAGTAGAGACGCCGGACGTCGGGGGAGCGAGCGTCGTGTTGGAGCTAGTAGGCGTCTTTGCGGTTCCCGGCCCACACAACAATGACGAGCACCTCCGTATCGTTGATTTCGTAGATCACTCGATAGTCTTTCTGCACCTTAATGCGCCATTGTTCCTCACCGGTAAGCTTGAGGCAGCCCGGGGGACGAGGATTGGTTCCAAGCGCCGTAATCGAGGCGTACATGCGCCGACCTACGGTAGCAGGGAGGCGATCAATCTGTTTTTGCACATGACGCTGAATAACGACACGATACACTAGGCCGCCTGCTGTTCGCGTTCTGCCCATACGGCTTCGCTCTCGGCGATGGCCTGATCGAGCGGAATGACGTCGAGTTCGTCGGGCGTGAGTTGGCCGGCCGCTTTGCGGGCTGAATAATCGAGCGCGAAGTTACGATCTGCGGCGTCTTCCAGCGCTTCAACCATCTCTTGATAGGTATCGATGTCCAGGAAGACTCCGAGGGCCTTGCCCTGGGCATCAGTGATGTACTGTGGTGCATTCATTTCATTTGCCCTGTTCAGCCAAAGCCACTGAGCCATCCTCGCGGACCTCAGCTTCAAATTTCAAAGCCGTCTGCGATACAGGTGTAGCATCAGGTATAGTGTTGTAGCACCCCCGGGAAGCATTGTAGCATGTGAGAGCAGGTGATTGATGGGCGCGTCTCCAATCCCTAGCATAACGGTGTGCACTTTGGGTTCGCCTGCGTCCATGGGCCTCTGCAAGAGGCAAAAACCAATTTCAAGGCAGAGATGCTCCCGCAGAGCCTCATGCATGGAAAGCTCACTTTTTGGTCATCCAACATTACCGGCAGAACGGGTAGGAACATCCATCCTATAGCTTCTTGCTGTGCTGGAGATGCCCGGCAAAACCAGTCGAGTAACGCCGCTCCCACGAATCGCGCAGCACACCATACCCCAGTCCATCATAGTACTGGCCTTTAACGATGCGCGCTTTCCGGAAGCGAGCTTCGAGCTCATAGCCCAGCTTTTGGGCAAGATGGACCATTCCGTCGTTGCCCGACCATGTGCGGAGATCCAGTCGGACGATCTGGGGCATCTCGCGGAACAGGTAATCACTCCATAACCCCAACGCCTCGTACCCCAGACCATGGCCCCACCATGTCGGGTCGAAGATCACGATGCCGATGGTAAGCCAGTACGTCTCCTGGCTCTCCCATGCCCAGGTGACAGTGCCGAGAAGCAGATCGTCGTTTGGTAGAGTAATGGTCAAGTTGGTACGCGGAGTAGGCAACGCGCTATCCATAATCTGCTTGCGCTTACGGTCAACGATATCGATGATCTGTGAGGCTGATGGCTCGGGGCAGTAGGGACCATCGAACTCTCGCCAGCGATGCCCAGGTAGTAGCCAATGCTCATAGTCTTCCAAATCCGTCAGCCGCCAGTCCCGCAACCTGATCTGTACTCCTTCGATTGTGAGCAGACTAGTATCCTCGTGGGACATGTTCAACTGGTGCTCGGCTTTGAGTTGCCGTTCATCTGCCAATCTTGTGCACCTCCTCGTATACCCGATGTACTGATGTTTGCGAAAGTGTACCAAACGATGTGCTGCATGCCCGCCGCTCAAGAACAACGCGATACACTACGTCGCCTGCTGTTCGCGTGCTGCCCACGCGGCTTCGATCTCGGCAATGGCTTGGTCGAGCGGCATAACGTCGAGTTCATCAGGAGTGAGTAAGCCAGCTGCTTCGCGCGCTTCGTAGTCGAGTGCGAAGGTGCGATCTGCGGCGTCATCGTCCAGGAAGACGCAGACGGGCTTGCCCTGGGCATCGGTGATGTAGTTAGGTGGTAGGCATCAGGCATAGCGTTGTACCCTCCCCAAACAGCATTGTAGCATGTCAGCAGCAGGTGATTGATAAGCTGTCATAGCGATCACGCCAAAGCTGTATCACGCTCGATCATAGTGGCGACGGCACGGCCGCCGAGTAAGACGAGGGGAATGCCGCCGCCTGGATGGGCGGCACCGCCGACGAAGTAGAGGCGCCGGACGTCGGGTGAGCGGAGCGGGGGACGCAGAAAGGCGGAAAACTTGCCGTTCGATGAGGGGCCATATAGGGCACCGCGCCAGCCGCGGTAGCGATCGGCGAAGTCGGCGGGGGTGATGCGGTGCTCGTAGCGGATGTGCTGTTCGAGGTCCTGAAGGCCGAGGTGGGTGAGCTTGCGGACGATCAGGTCACGGTAGCCTTGGGCTTCGCGCTGCCAGTCGAAGCGGACGGAGGTCGCTGGGGCGTTGATCAGGACAAAGAGGTTGAGATGGCCGGTGGGCGCGTGCTCTGGATCGCTGCGGGCAGTCGTGGCAACGTAGATGGTGGGCTCGGGAGCCGGGACCTGCAAGTCGAAGATGGCGCGGAACTCGGCGGGATAGTCGGCGGAAAAGAAGATATTGTGATGGGCCAACTGGGGATAGTCGCGGTCGATACCCAGCAGCAGCACAAAGCCCGAGCAGGATGGCTCATAGCGGTCAATCCGCCGGTCAGTGAAGCGGTGGCGGTGCTCGGGGACGATGAGATGACGCAGGGCGTGTAGGGCATCGGCGTTGATTACGACACGGTCGGCGGTTACGAGACGACCATCCGCAAGCTGAACGCCGGTTGCTGCACCATCCGTAATGCAGACCTGAGTGACCTCGCTGTTCCGTTCGATGATTACGCCGAGCTCATGAGCTAGTTGTTCGAGCGCTCGCGCCAGGGAATACATGCCGCCTCTGAGATACCAGCCGCCCTGAGCAAACTCGATGTAGGGGATGATCGCGAAGGTGGCCGGGGTGCGGTAGGGCGAGGAGCCATTGTAGGTGGCGTAGCGGTCGAAGACTTGGCGGAGATAGGGCGAGCGAAAAAAGCGCCGGACGGCTTGATCGAGGGTATGAAGCGGATCGAGGGCGGGGGCATCACGTATGAAGCGTGGCGTTATGAAATCGCGGAGGCCTTCAAAGGGTGCCAGCAGGAAGGGCCCGGCGGTGGCGGTATAGATGCGTTCGGCCCAGGCCAGGAAGCGAAACAGGCCACCGGCATCGCGCGGGTCGAGCTTTGTGATCTCAGCGATGAGATCGGCGAGGGAGGCGCGGTGGTCGAAAAGTGTGCCATCGGGCCAACGGTAGCGGCAAACTGGATCGACGGGCACAATGTTGAGTACTGCGTCAGCATCACGACCCACGGATTGGAAGAGATCGCGGACGACCCAGGGCATGGTGAACAAGGACGGCCCAGTGTCCCAGGTGTAGCCAGCGGCCTGGTGAATGTTGAGCTTACCGCCAACCCGCTCGTTTTTTTCGAGCAGCCGAACCTGATAACCCTTACCTGCCAAACGGATGGCAGCGGCTAAACCACCTAGTCCGCCCCCAACGACCACAATCGACTCGCTCAAGCTTGGTACCTCGTTCTATGTAGTCGCACCGGCTAAGCACGCCCCGCTCGGCGACGTACCAGCACCCATGCTTCGCCAACCTCCGGCACATGCATGAGGGTGGCCATCCCGACGTAGACAAGTAGGGCCCAGATGCCGGCCGCTGCTAACCAGACCAACAAGCGGATGGCATCGGCACCGTGGCCGTAGACGCTCTGCAGATTAAGGAAGGGCAAGTAGCGCCGTGAAATCACAAACAAGCCCCATAGTGCCAGTCCCATCGTCGCGGCACTGATCGCCATACCGAGCAATGACCGCGCCAGGCCACTTTGCCTGATACCTTCTAAGCGGGGGGCCAGTAAGGCGAACAGGAGGATGGCCTCCAGGTTATTGGCGATGCTGAAGGCGAAAGCCAAGCCGGAAGTACCCCAGTGGGTGAAATAGACGGTCAGGTAGCTGATGGCAATATTCAGCACGATGGTGCCGATGCCGATGAGCACGGGAGTACGGGTATCCTGCATGGCATAAAAGGTGCGAATCAGCGGCTCGGAGGCAGCAAAGGCGACCAAGGCTGTGGCGTACAACAAGAGTGGCGCGGCGACGAGTAGGGTTGAGGTAGCGGTAAAATTGCCGCGCTCGTAAACAATGCGGATGACGGCCACGCGTAGCACGCCCAGCACGACGGCGGCAGGAGCACTCACGAAAATCACGAGGCGTAAGGTGCGTAAAGCAGTCGAACTAAAATCCTTGTATTCGCGGCTGCTCCATAAGCGGGCGAGCTGCGGAAACATGACCGTTACGAGGCTGAGCACAAAAATGCCGTGCGGCAACTGCATCAATTGATTGGCATTGCGGAGCGCCGTAAATTGATTGTTGGGCAAGCGGGCTGCGAATACACCTGTCGCCAGAAGGCCGACCTGCGCGGCGGCTTGACCAATAAGGCGGGGCACCAAGAGGCGGCCAACACGTCGTACCGCAGGGTCACGGAGGCCGAGGCGTGGGACATAATGGGCATGCTCGACCATTAAGCCGGGCAGCATAATGAGCAGGTATAAGAAGGCGCCCGCGACCACACCCCAAGCCACGCCCCAAATGCCGAAGCGTTGCGCCAGGAAGACCGCGCCGCCAATGATCGCGAGGTTGTAGAGATTGAAGGCCGCAGCAGTCCAGCCGAAACGTTCGCGGGCATTGAGGACGGCCATTGCAATCCCACCCAGCCCTAGTAGGAAAGGCGATGAGATGATGAAGAGGCGCATCATCTGAGCAAGCAAGTGTTGTTGCGCGACGGGCTTCGACGCGAAGTAAAAGGCGCTGAGGGGCGAGGCAAGCACAACGACGAGCAGGGCAGCCACCAGGAGCGCGATCAACACAAGATTGACGACGGCACTAACGACTTCCCAGGCGCGTTCGGCACCTTCATCGTGCCATACTTGCTGAAAAACTGGGATTAAGGTGGAGGCTAAAGCACCGCCCGAGATAACAATATAGAGTAAATCCGGGACCTGGAAGGCAGTGTAATAGGTATCGAGGCTGGCATTGGGGACGCCAAAACGATAGGCAATCGCGCCATCACGGACCGTGCCCAGGACGCGGCTGAGCAGCGCGCCAAACATGACGATCAAGGTATTGACGACCACTTTCCAGCGGAGACTGCGGCCCGCAGGTTTGACGGTTCCGGTCAAGGTTGCATGTCCTTTATGCTCCTGCTATAATGCCAAGCTAGCATGAAATCGAAGCAATTATAAACAGTTTTTAAGGGAGAGAAATCGTTGGCCAATACAAAGTCTGCACAAAAGCATGTGCGTGCCGATGAAAAGAAGCGCGTTCGTAACTTGAAGGTCCGTTCGAAGGTCAAGACGATGGTCAAAAAGGCGCGCGAGGAACTGACGCCCGATAACATTCGGCTGGCTTGTATTGAGCTTGATAAAGCCGCCAGCAAGGGCGTGATCCATAAGAACAACGCGGCGCGGCGTAAGAGCCGCCTGGTAGCACGGTTCAACAAACTACAGCAGGGCGCGCCGGCTTAACAAGCAGGCTGTGCTTGGTTGTGGCCGCCGGCAGGTATGCCGGCGGTTTGTTGTGCTGGAGAATAGTTGGGCTAGCTACAGACTTCGGCAACAAGCAACTCTAGCGCCGTGTCGGGCTCGATGCGACCGGTTTTGGACCAGTGGTCGTACTCGACCAGGTGGTCATGGATTTCGAGCAGCAAGGCCGGTGGGAATTGACGAGCTTGATCGACAGCTTTGCGAACGACAAAGGGTTTCTGCGCAAGTTGGGCGGCCATATCGTCGGGTCGTACACGGGCTTGGAGCAGTTCGGTAACGGCCAGCAGCAGGCGCATTTGGCGACCGATCATAAACAGCAGATAGGTGGGCGCTTCGCCATTGTCAAGCAGGTCGTGCAGGAGGAGTAGAGCGGGGCCACGTTTGCGGGCAGCCAAGGCATCGACGAAGGTGAAGACCGAGCTTTCACTACGATCAGCCACCAGCAGGCGCACAGTGTCGGCGGTAATCACACCGCCGGATCCAACATAGGCTGCTAGCTTATCTAACTCGGTGGCGAGGGCACGACCTTCATTGCCGGACCAATCAACCAGCAACTGGCTGCCATCCGGTGCCAGCTTAACCCCCAGACGTTGTGCCCGTTCTACCAGCCAGCGGATGAGTTCGGCACCCTGGTAGGGCAGAAATTCGCGCACCTGCCCGGCTTTTTTGATCCAGGTATAGATCGCCGAGCGCTTGTCGAAGTCGTCGCCTTCGACAAAGACCAGGTCAGTGGTCGCAGGGAGTCGGGGTAAGTAGGCGCGGACCTCCTCACGCTCTTTAGCCGAGCGCAAGCCTTTGATCGCTTCCTCAACGATCACGAGACGGCGCTCGTGTAAGAATGGGAATGCTTCACAGGCTTGGGCCAGCCCTGCAGACTTCAGCTTGCGACCATCAAGCTGCGTCAGATTGAAATCACGAAGGTCTTCAGGGATCATGGCTTTTAGCGCTTGGAGTGCCTCGGAGCGAGCCAGTTCATTCGCGCCCCAGAAGAGATAGAGCATATAGGAGCTGACCGTAGCTAAAACCCACCGAGGGACCCAAAGAAGCAATGACCTACGCCGTGCAACAACAGGCGAGTTTTGAAGCCTACGACTTCGCGTAGGTGGGTGCGAGCCCGCCGGTGCAGTGGGCGAACCACATTCCCTTTGGAGCGCTGCTCCCCTTCAAAACAAATGTAGACTCAAAACATTTGCCTGCCATACGCCCGGCGTAGGACGAGGATGATTGTACCAAAGCATGGCAAAGCGTGCAACGCGCTTAGACTTCGATCCAATCACCAAAGAGCGAGCGCATCCAGACCGGATCCAGATAGTTAGCGGTAACAGAGAGCGTAACGTCATTGGTCGCAGTAGCACTGCCGGAACTGGGTAGAGCTAGCGTAGCGGCGCATTGAGTGAAGGCATGCAGATACACAAAGCGCATGCGGGTTGCAAAGCGATCACGTAGGTCAGCGGTGTCAAGCTCCGGTCGGAGAGCTAGGTAGGAAGTGAGCAAGGCTTCCTGCTGGGCAGCAGTGACGCTATGATTTGGGGACAAACGAGTCATGGTCGGAGCGAGAAACGAGCATAGATCAGCTGTGGGATCATCCAGCACCGGCTTAGACCAGCCGATGAGCCGAAGTGCGGGATGGGTGGAACTTATAGATAGCACGCCGGGTATTGATGGCAGCGCAAGGCGGGGAGGTGCGACGATCCAGGTCCAAGCTTGCAGATCAGTATGCACCAGGGCGAACGGGTGGAAGCGCGGTTCATTAACCAATGAGGCACGTGCTGCTCGCAGCACGGTCGAGAGGAGCTGGGTGATCTCAGTCTGCGCGACTGATGATGCAGTATAGGCGGCAAGAAAGCCTGCTGCCTGCTCCACGATAGCCGAGAGGGGACGATCATTACGGATAAACGCGCTATCAGCGGGAATGGGGATGCTGTGCAAGCGCGCCAACAGGCGGGCTGCTTGTTGAAGGTGAGCGGGATTCTGGGCATTGAGTAGCTCACCGGGCAGATACTCCATCACCAGGAAGCCATATGGCAGATGGTAGAGGGTGGCATCGACATAGCAGAGTTGCGGCGCAATATGGAAGGGCTCTAAGAAGCGTAGGGCGCGCGCTTCATAGGCAATCTGTTTGGAACTCGAAAGGCCGAGGGGCGAGCCGGTGCTGAGGCGAGCGACCCAGCGGCGACCATCGGGGGTGTGAACAAGATAGGTGAGGTACAAGGCATCGGCGGCTAGCACGGTGGCTTCCAAGGACGTTCCTTCAGCCAGGCCCAATTCGTGCCGCACGGCTGGACGGCGGCAGTAGGCGGCTACCAACGGTGCCAATTGTGTCGCAAGGCTTGCGGGATCAGGGGGCATACGTCTACCTTGGGAAAGCCCTGCCCCTACAGGGGTGGTGCATTATCCTGATCATTGCCCTGGTGCCATTCTTGGATCGATCGAACGGTCCAGGTTTCGGCGCGCATGGCTTCAATGGCTTCAATGGCAGCTGAGGCGCTGCTGAGGGTTGTGATACAGGTGATGCCTTGCTGGACGGCGGCACGGCGCATAGCCCGCTCGTCAAAGAAGCTGGCTTTGCCCAAGGGAGTGTTCACGAGGAGATCGATGTCGCCGTTCTTGATTAAGTCGATCACATTTGGGCGACCCTCGTTGACCTTGTACACGGTGCGGCAGGGAATGCCATGCGCTTCGAGTACGGCAGCTGTGCCGCTTGATGCGACGATTTGGAAGCCGAGATCCTTGAAGCTCTGGGCGACCGGCAGCGCGTTGAGCTTGTCATGATCGTTGACCGAGAAGAAGACGGTGCCACTGATGGGCAACTTGTGGTCACAGCCGATCTGGGCTTTGGCAAAGGCTTCGCCGAAAGTCGCACCACTGCCCATGGCCTCGCCCGTCGAGCGCATCTCGGGACCGAGCACCGTGTCAACACCGGCAAACTTACTCCAGGGGAAGACGACCTCCTTGACATGGAAGCCGTTGATGACGGGCTCGTTGGGAACGCCTAGCTCAGCGAGAGACTTGCCAGCCATGACCTGGGCAGCGACTTTGGCCCATTGGACACCAGTGGCTTTGCTGACGAACGGCACGGTGCGCGAGGCGCGGGGGTTGACCTCCAGAACATAGACGACATCGCGCTGGAGGGCATACTGCACATTCATGAGCCCAATCACCCCCAGCTTGCGTGCTAGGGCAATAGTATAGCGGCGGATCGTGTCGAGATGGTGTTCTGGAATCATGCTGGGCGGTAACATGGCGGCGGAGTCACCCGAATGAACGCCGGCCAGTTCGATCTGGTGCATGATGCCGGCGATGACTACATCGGTGCCGTCGCTGACGGCATCAACATCGAACTCGAAGGCATCTTCCAGGAAACAGTCGAGCAGGACCGGATGGTCGGGTGAGACGTCGACCGCCTCGCGCATATAACGCTCTAGGGCAACATCGTCATAGACAATCGCCATACCGCGGCCACCTAGTACATAGGAGGGACGCACGACAGCCGGGTAGCCGATGCGGTGGGCGACGTGCAGGGCTTCCTCGAAGGAGGTAGCAACACCGTTCTCGGGCTGGGGGATCGCCAACTCACGGAGCAGGGCGCCAAAGCGCTCGCGGTCCTCGGCCAAGTCGATGGCCTCAGGGGGAGTGCCCCAGATGGGAACACCGGCGGCTTCGATACCGCGCGCAAGCTTGAGCGGTGTTTGACCACCAAACTGGACGATCACCGGTGTGAGCTGGGCGTGGGGCGTACCGGAGGTGAGCCCTGACTCCTCGGCCACGATATTCAAGACGTCTTCGAGCGTGAGCGGCTCGAAATATAAGCGGTCGGCGGTATCGTAATCGGTCGAGACGGTCTCAGGATTACAGTTGATCATGATCGTCTCGTAGCCCAAGTCATGCAAGGCAAAGACGGCATGGCAACAGCAATAATCGAACTCTAGGCCCTGGCCAATGCGGTTGGGGCCGCTGCCGAGGATGATGACTTTGGGACGGTCGACCGGCCAGGCTTCGCTTTCAGTCTCGTATGAGGAGTATAGATAGGGCGTATAGGCTGGGAACTCGGCAGCGCAGGTATCGACACGATGGTAGGTCGGCAGGATGCCGAGGGCTTCTCGCCGGGCACGAATTAGACCCCCGGCACCCCGCATCGGCAACTGCCCACCATTATCCGTGGGGCTCGCTGTTACTCGCAGGAGTTCGGCGAGCTGCGTGTCGCTGAGGCCAGCGCGCTTGGCGTCGCGCATGAGATTGGCGGGCAACGTTGCAAGGGTAAAGGCACGGATACGGCCTTCGAGGTCAAGCATGCGGGCGCATTGCGCAATGAACCACGGGTCATAGCCACTGAGCCGGGCAACGGTGCGCTGGTCCATGCCGCTTTGGAGCGCGTAGCGTACATACAGCGGCCGGTCGGGATGGGGGGTGATCAGGCGCTCTCGGACGCGTTCGGTATCAATATCAGCTTTGCCGTCGGACCCCCATCCCATGCGACCGATCTCGAGGCTACGAAAGGCTTTTTGCCAGGCCTCAGTAAAGGTGCGGCCAATCGCCATCGCTTCGCCGACCGATTTCATCTGCGTCCCGAGCGTTTGATCACTGCCGGGAAACTTCTCAAAGGCCCAGCGCGGTGCCTTGACTACAACGTAATCGAGCGTCGGCTCGAAAGAAGCGGGGGTTTCACGGGTGATATCGTTAGGCAGTTCGTCTAGGGTATAGCCGCAGGCGACCTTAGCAGCAATTTTAGCGATGGGGAAGCCGGTAGCCTTGGAAGCCAGGGCCGACGAGCGCGAGACACGAGGATTCATTTCGATGATAATGACACGGCCATCGCGCGGATTAACGGCGAACTGCACATTCGAGCCGCCGGTTTCTACGCCAACGGCGCTCATGACGCGGATGGCCATATCGCGTAGGCGCTGGTATTCACGATCCGTGAGGGTTTGCGCGGGAGCAACGGTGAGGGAGTCACCGGTATGGACGCCCATCGCATCAATGTTTTCGATCGAGCAGACGATCACAACGTTGTCAGCGTGATCGCGCATGACTTCGAGCTCAAACTCTTTCCAGCCGATCAACGACTCTTCGACCAGCACCTGGTGAACCGGTGACAACTCCAAGCCGTTTTCGATAATTGTGCGAAACTCTTCGATGTTGTAGGCAATGCCGCCGCCGGTGCCACCAAGCGTGAAGGAAGGGCGAATGATGGCAGGAAAGCCAGTATCCCTGACGGTAGCCAGTGCTTGGTCGAGGGTGTGCACAACATTGCTGCGGGCAATAGGGAGGCCAGCAGCACGCATGGCAGCTTTGAAGAGCTGGCGATCTTCGGCCACCTCTACTGCATGGATAGAGGCACCAATGAGTTCGACGCCAAACTCGGCCAGGACACCGGCTTGGTCAAGTGCCACGGCCAAGTTTAGGGCGGTTTGGCCACCCACAGTTGGCAGCAGCGCATCGGGTCGCTCTTTGGCAATGATGCGCCGAACGCTGGGCACAGTCAGCGGTTCGATATAAGTCGCATCCGCGAACTCTGGATCGGTCATAATCGTGGCAGGATTACTGTTGACCAGGACGACGCGGTAGCCTTCCTCACGTAGTGCCTTACACGCCTGCACACCTGAGTAATCGAACTCGCAGGCTTGGCCGATGACGATGGGACCGGCACCCAGGATCAAAATGGTATGAATATCGGTTCGTTTCGGCATGCGGCGTTCTTAGCTCCCGGCAATCGTAACCATTATACCGTTGATTATGGAGGTGGCCTCAGACCGTGTCTGGCCACTCCACGATCACGATCACGGCGTCGTCCGCAATTTCGACGGCGTAAGTCGGAACACGGAGGCCGACCGGTGGTACGATGGATTTACCGGTACGGACGCTATAGGTCCAGCCATGCAAGGGACAGGTAACGGTGTCGTGGCGGAGGACGCCCGAACTTAAGGAGCCACCCTCGTGGCGGCAGGAGTCGCCAAAGGCATACAGCGTGCCGTCCACGTTGGCGAGGGCGATTGGTAAGCCATCGATGACGATATATTTCATTTGGCCGGGTTTAAGATCGCCAACCCTGGCTACTGCGGTTGCCTCGCGCATTGTCACTCCGCCGCCAGCCACCATCACCGAAGTTTAAGTGATTATGGAAAGCTACGTGATTGTCTGAGTATCTGTCCGTATACCCCGACGTGCTCGGACCAACCCCAGGAGCATGATCAGCAGTGCCAAGCCGGTAGCTGCTGTAAAGGTGCTGGTAAGAACATTAACTGTGATTTGCTGAATACGTTCAGCGGTCAAGCCACCTAGGCTTTCGCCAGTCGATAAGATGTTGAAGCGCGCCAGACTCCACGCCGTCAGCGCCGATAGGCCCAGGCTCATCCCACTCAAACGTAGCAATATGACAAGGCTGGAAGCAAGCCCGCGTTCGCCAGCTGGGGCTGCGGCAATAATCACGGCGGCAGGAGGAGCAAGCAGGAAACCAAAGCCTAGTCCTACCAGCGCCAAATGGCCACGAAGTACCAGTGGCAGCGTAGCGGCGGTCCAGCTGCGCATGAGCCAAAAGCCGAGCATGGCACAAAGCGCGCCGGCTAGCAAGACAGGAGCTGGACCGATGCGTCCGGCAAGCGATCCACCGAGGGGGGCGCAGAGCGCCATGAGGCCAGTTAGGACGATGAGGAGCAAGCCACTTTGGAGCGCGGCGGAGCGAACCATAGCTTCGGGCGAGCCGGTGGTAGTCGTAGACACGGCATTAACAAACAGTGGGACGTTAACGGCGGCGGTGATGAGCAAGGCACCGAAGAGGACGTTCACCAGTCCGGCTGCCGCTATGTGTGGCTGCAAGAGCCATCTGAGGTTGATCAGCGGCTCCTTCACGTGCAGCTCCGCGACCACAAAGAGTGCCAACAGTACGACGCCGCTCACCACCCAGGGCAGGGCAGCTTGCCAGGGGAGCGTGGCCGGCTGAGCATCGAAGGAAATGCCGCTCGATGCACCACCACCCAGCTTGCCAAGGCCAAGATTGAGTGTCAGTAACCCGAGAGTTAACAGGGCAGCCCCGGAGAGATCAATCGGTCGACGGTTCGGGGTACGCTGCAAATCGCGCAAGGCGTACCAGCTACCAGCAGCAGCGAGGAGCGCGACGGGCACATTAGCCCAAAACAAGCCACGCCACGTCAGGCCGGGAGCAGAGACAAACAATGCGCCATACAGGGGGCCAAGTGCCCAGCCGACGGTGTCTACGGCGGCGATCAAGCCGAAGGCCAGCGGCCAACGGGAGCGAGGCAGGAGATCGGTGGCGAGCGCCATGGTGATCGGTACCAGAGCACCGGCACCAACACCTTGGAGCGCGCGGGCCGCGACCAACAGCCATAGGGAGGGCGCCAAAGCCGAGCTCATCGATCCGAGCATGAAGATGCAGAGGGAGCCGATCAGTACCAGCCGCCGGTCAAAGCGATCAGCCAGGCGACCACTCAACGGCAAGGCGACGATGTTGCTGATGAGGTAGGCACTCACGACCCAAGCAACATCGTTCAAGCCACCCGGTAATGGGACCTCAAGGTCGAAGGTCATTTGGGGGATCAGGGTGGTCAGGGCCGTGAGGTCGGCGGCGGCGAGCAACACGCCGAGGCAGGCCCAGCCGAGGACCAGCCAGCGACGAGGGGAGTTCATTGAAGGGGTGGCGGTGCGATGGTCACGGGTGTCGTGGGCACGGTTAGGGCAATTTGCCAAGTCGTCGGTTGGTCGGGCGAGGTATCGCGCTCAACCAATGTCGCAGAGGTCACGAGAAAGCTTTTCGCGTCAACCAGCAAGAGTACGTCGACCTGGCCCTTGGTGATCATGCCGGAGGTCATGGCCACTAGCTTGGTGCCATCGACTGTGCTGCGCAGGTGATACCTGCCATCCTTGCTCGCTTCGAGTTGCCATGGGGCGGTTTTGAGTAAACCGGTAATGCCAACCTGCGGGTCAAAGAGGGCTGCGAGGTCGAAGGAGCCAAGTTCGGGTGAGAGCACTTGCCAGCGACCATTAAGCGGATTAGTAGCCCAGCGTTGGTCGCCAATACCGACCACGCCAATTTGACTGGCGATACCAAAGGTCGAGGTTTTGACCGTCGCACGTACTTTGTCCGGGGCGACGACATCACCTTCGGCCTGCTTTAGACCGAGTACGCCATTGGTATCGATATAGGTCAGCTTGCCAGTCATATTGATCACAAAATGAGTCGTTTTAACGCTGCTCATGGCCGTCGCCGCGCGGGTAGCGACCTGTTGAGAGCTCAGTGCCGGTTGTGAGCCTGCGCAGCCAACCAGCAAGAGCAAAGCAATAGCTAACCAACGTCGGAGCATGATTGATCGTCCTCGTAGCTAAGCCGGGGAGTATACCACGGTCGTGCGGTAATACTCACACAGCTCTTGGAGGGGGCAACGCCCGCATTCGGGGCGTAGGGCATGGCAAATTTGGCGACCGTGCAAGATCATATTGACATGAAACTCGTATACCTCAGCGGGGAGCAGCGCGGTTTCCAAGAGATCGTGGGCTTGATCGGCATTGACTTTGGGGCCGATCAAGCCAAGCCGCTGGGCAACACGATGGATGTGGGTATCGACGGCGAGCACAGGCAGGTCGCAGGCGAAGCATAAGACACAACCAGCCGTTTTTGGACCAATGCCAGGCAGTGAGGTCAGCCAGCTTTTGGCTTCAGCGAGCGGCAGTTGCCCGAGGAAGCTCAGGTCAAAGTTGCCACGTCGCGCTAGTAGCTGGGACAAGACGGCCTGAATACGGGGGGCCTTGATGTTGCCCAGTCCAGCAGCTTTGATGACCTCGTAGAGTTCGGAAACCGGTGCGGCAAGCACAGCCTCATACGTTGGATAGGCTGCTTTAAGCAAGCGAAAGGCGCGCCCGCTGTTGCGGTCGGAGGTATTCTGAGACAAGATCGTCAGCACGAGCTCATCAACAGGGTCGCGTGAACCAGAGCGCTCGCGCGGGCCATAATGGTCGCGGAGTACCTGCAGGACAACTGCGAGCTTGCCACGATCGACAGCGGGTATTAGCTTCATTCTGGAAACGGCCATAGAACTCCATTTCGTTGGGCAATATCTTTGGACTGCGGGGGCAAGGAAAGATCGACAGCTACTTGCTCCGCTGTAGCGATTTGCCAGCGCCCGGGAATCTGCCGTAGGGTAATGCGATAAGGTACGTTCGTTGCCGGAAGCGCGCCCTGCGCTTGGAGCGTTGCCTCAGCAATTGCTGCATTTGGGTTCAAGGTGATAGCATTAATCGTCCACCGGTAGTCAGTATACAACGCTCCCGGCCAGGACGGACCACCAAGCAGCGTCACTTGTTGGTAGCGCTGTCGGTCGTGAAGCCGGACAGCGGCGGCTTGTTCGTCGAGCGCTGCCTGGATGCCACGATACGCAAGGCCAAAGGTTCCGGTAAAGGTGTTGGTCGCGATGCTGCCGGTGAGCTCGTCCAGGATCGCATTCGTTTGTGCAACCTGATGCTGATCAAGGTTTCGCTTGGCGGCTACAAACATTGCTTCTTGCAACACCGCAGTAGGTGTGATCGCGGGGGCTGCGAAGAGCGTATGTAGCCGGGCGTTCCACTGGTTGGGTGGGGGCGGCAGAATACGGGCGGCAGGATCGCGCTGCTGCTGGTATTGGCGGACAAGATCATACAGGCGAATTTGCGCTTGGAGCGCCGCTTGATCAACCGGTTGTGGACGCTGTTGCTGAAGCCAGGCGCGCCATTCGGTCTCGAGTTGACTGTAAGGACGTCCAACGCCAGAGACCGGTAGATCGCCCTGATTCCGGCACCATAGATTGCGATCACGCAGTGCCGGAGGTGGGCTTGGTACATGAGCATAGAATTGGAGGAAGCGCTCGCTACCGTAGGTACGAATCAGATAATCAACGAAGGAGGCACCTTCCAGATAGGCGACTTCGTGTTGTTGTGTGTCCCAGGCGGTACGTAGCGTACAGAGCGGAATATACTGGTTGCTCGCCGACAGTGCCGCAGCCCACTGCTGAATGGGCTCGACGCCATAATGACCACTGGTGGTGTAGACCGCCACACCTTCGCCAAGCAGGCCGCCGACCTCGCTGCCACGGTGCACATAGTGGCCGGCCAAGGCATGCACTAGTTCGTGCACTAAGTATGCCCACAGTTCGACCCCAGCATAGTTGCGATCCGCGTAGGTCAAGAGGATGGTATTGCCATCATACGTCACGCCACCTTGCCAAAATACGCGTGGCGCGAGGTAAATCGTCACCATTAGTGGGCCGTTGGCAGGAATCACGGTGTTGGCGCGGGCATAGGCCTTTTCCGCTACCACAGCGACTTGGTCAATATCGCGAGCAGCCGCCGACTGCGGATAATAGCGCAGGCGCAGATGGGGCGTAGCGGTTTCTAGCCAGCCATCGGTTGTCAAGCGGGGCATAGCAGTTGGCAGTACACTCGCGGTCGGACGAGGTGTGGGCGAGGAAACGGTTGGCGTTGATGCTGGCTGCGCTGCGGCAACGGTAGCTTGTGCGACGGACGTGGCGGCTGCAGATTGTGGACGGGAGGTCATGATTTGTGGGAGGACAGTGCTACAGGCACTTAACAAGAGCAAGCAGCAGCACCACAAACAACGTATACGATATCTACCCAAGCTATGATCCGTTCAACCATACCTATTGGGGCGCAACTGGCCGACGCCTACTTGGATGTGGTAAGCACGGTAGCAGATGGCGTAGCACTCGGCGCTACGGTCGTGGAAGCGAGTTGGGGAGCAACAGTCACTATCGTGGCCGAAATCCAGCCCTCGGAACCCGCCTTTAACGATCCCCCTGTATGAGTAATACGCACTCGGTACCACTGGGGATTAACCGGTGGCTGCGCTTGCAGTACGACAACTGCGTCGTCCGGGGCGAGTTGGCCCAGGATATTGCCGGGGGCAATGCGCGGCTCGGAGCGCAGGTTGCTAATGGTACTGGTGCGCGCAACAGGTAGCTGGACGGGCCGGGTTGGGCTAGCTTGCACCTCCACTGTCTATGCCTGAGCCGTCGTAGTTTGGCGCGCGTAGGCTGTGGCCCATAAGGGTGTAATCGTCAGGCGATCACGAGCCTCAGTCTGGATTGCGTAGGCCTTGAAGTCAACATTGCCTAAAATAATTAACGCTGCCAGCATGATGCCGGCTACCGTCGTAAAGCTGAGCAAACCGAGTGGTCCACGGCGACGGTGCGCGTGGGGGCCGAAGTAACGGTCCCAATCGTAGGGATGCGGTTTTCGTGGCATGATGATCCCTTCTATAGGCAGTAGAGAGCAACCCTTTGTGCAGTATAGGGACGCAGGAGCAGGAAGGCTATGGGCCTCCGTTACTGATAAACAGTGACCGCATGGGGGAAGCTTCAGGTGCTCCAGTTAGGAACTGAGCGTAGAGTCAAGCAGTATTCGCAGGTCCACCGTGAGGGAGTCGGGGGCGAGAGTCGGTTGCAGAGCGGCGAGGGCCAGCTGAAAACGGGCTATATCGAATTGATCGATCACGCTCTGGCGACGAAGTTGGTCGGGCAACAAGTGCTGAAATGGTCCTAAGGCCAGCATTGGTTCAATGGCGTGGTAATGAGTCGCCAGGTGCTGACGAACATGCTCGTCACTCCAAGAGGGCAGGGAGAGTGATTGATCCGCCGGATGCAAGCATAAGCCAAGCTGCTCGGTGGGCGCGACAGCAAGATGCGGGCGTAGGAGATCGAGGAGCACGTGGCCATAGACATCGCCGAGCCAATGGAACCACCAACCGTCGGGTGCGGGCAGGATGGGGGCAACTCCCGGAGCGAGACCGACCTGGGCAGCGAGCGACTGAGCTAGCTCATAGCTCAAGAGCTGATGCGTGGAGCGATAGGGCAGCTGATTGGGGAGATCCCGACCGGCAGAAGGTGCAACCCACAAGACCGTGCCATCGAACCATTCAACATTAACGGGACGGCCTTCGAGGGTCAACGTAGGCCGGTCAAACCAGGGCGTGTCGACACGAGCCACGATTTGATTTGTATGCTGGTTACGCACCTCGATCATGGAGCCGGCGTTGCCCTGGATGTTGCTATGAATGCCCAAGCCAGGTTGTGCCTGTGCTTGTTGATCCAGTAACTCGTTCAAGCGAGGTCCCACGCGCCATTCGCCGGGGCGACCGATGCGGAGATAGTTGCGAAGGTGGAGTTGGCCTAAAATGGCCTGGAGATCATCAATGGGCAATTTCGTGCCGAAGAGTTGGCCCAGTTCGGCCAGACGCACCGCACCGGTAGGGCTTTGTTTAAGCAAACTAAAGATTTGTTGGATGGCAACGGATGGGCGGAACGGAGTAGCCGCAGGTAACGACGACATGGGAGCGGGGGATTGAGCAGCCGTCACAAGTGCTTCAAAGATCAGGCGTTCCAACGGGCTCCGGTCAAAGCAGGCCACCGCCGCGTAGTGGTGGCGACGGTTGCCACGACCGACCCGTTGTACAAATGAGGCGACGCTGCCCGGCGGTCCTAACAAGATGACAAGGTCGATCGTACCAATATCGATACCGAGTTCCAGGGTGTTGCTAGCAAAACAGATCGCAGCATCGTCCCCGGCAAATTGATGCTCAATCTCATGACGGCGACGGGCTTCGATATTCGAGTAATGCACATACACGGCGTCGCCAAAGGGTGACTGAGGACGAACTGCGGCGGCATAGGCTTCAACTTCCGCTCGGGTGTTACAGAAGACTAATACCTTGCGGATACCTTTGCCCCGCAGCGTTTGGAGATAGGAAAGGAAGGCTGCGGGCTCACCGGCCGGGAGCGAGATATTTTCAGTCCTCAGTTGGCGACTGCCAGGAACCGTCACAAGCTGGGCACCGTCAAAATAGTGGTGCGCGACTACTGCTGGATCGGCAAGGGTGGCTGAGAGTGCAGCACATTGGATGGTAGCGGTCCCGGTTGCACCGTCTGTCACAGCGTACTCACGAATACGGCGAACACGATTAAGCACGATTTGTAACTGGTCACCACGGGGTGTACCGTGCAACAAATGCAACTCATCAATGATGATGGCTTTTACCTCGGTAAATAGCCGGGGCTGTGTGGTGAGCAACGAATCCAGCGATTCGGGGGTTGTCAGCAGGACCGATGGGGGTCGCCCGGGCCGTAACGATTGCCAATCACCCGTCTTAACCGCAAATGCGATACCTAACGAACGGAGCGGGTCAGCGAGGCGGGTCGCTAAGTCGCTAGCTAGAGCACGTGTGGGTGTCAGGTAGATGATGCGCAGTCCCGCCGCGCGGTTGGCGACCGGACAGTATTGCTCAAGCAATGGGGCGACGGCAGCTTCGGTTTTACCGCTGGCAGTGGCAGCACACAGCATAACATTGTGACCAGCCAGGAGCAGCGGGATGGCGGCAACTTGCGTCGCGGTAAAGTTACCATGGCGAGCAAAAAAGGCGTTCCAGGTGCGGGGAAGCCGTGCTTGGAGGGCGCGGCGGGCCGCAAGATCGGTCATGCTAGAAGCGCTGGAGGCGCAATCCGCTGGCCAACTCGTCAAGGAGGGCGTCGGGCAGGTAGTCAGGGTGCAGATACAGCAGATCGTAGGTGGTTACGGCTAGCCGAATCACCTCGCGCAGGTTAATGCGATGCTGGTTGAGCGCGCGTGCCAGTAAACCAGGGATCTCCCGCATAATGGGGTCGTAGCGCTCATGCGGCGGCGGGTAGGTATAACCGTATGCCAAGCTGTGATAGCGCAGCAAGGTGCGAAAAAACTCTACAATATCCCGCTCGATGAAGCGGTCATCGAGCCGTATGATTTGAGCCGGTGCCAACCATTGGTCAACCGGCATACGATTTTCACTTTCGGTTAGAGCAAACAAAAAGAAGAGATGGGGTTTGGAGGCAAAGGTGAGATCATAGGCCACTTTGGTATGGTCAGGAATGGTCGTAGGATTAACACGGCTGTTGCCGGGACCGAGTGCCGCATAGATCAATGATTTGAAGCAGGCATCGGCCTTGTCACGTTGGCGCGCACGGAGCAAAGAATAGTGCTCCGACTCATCGATCAAGACAGCCAAACCAGCGTAGCCAAGCAATGTGGCCAGAACACTGAGCCCAGTGAGTAGATAGCTATATTGGCGAGCAACCTCGCCGGCCACATACAGGCGCGGCGGTTTGCGCAAGCACGAGCGTAGATCGGCGGTGGGCTTGATTTGACCACTGATCCAAAGCACGATATCGTCGAAGGCACGTTGACTGGGACATTCAGCCAACGCCTTGAGCACCTCAACCAGCGGATCATCCGTTTGACGTGGGCTTTGCGCCGCGAACTGCTCAAGCACCCCATGATCGACAACCGCTTTACGGAGCAGCGGGGCCAATCCCTGCTCCTCCGTATCAGGGTAGCGTAAGCTATGGACGAGGGCACGGTAGATTTCATTGGCTTTGCTGGGTGGAACCTCAACTAAATCCAGGCTGGCTGTGGCGACCAGCATGTTTTCGCGCAAGGCACGTCGGGCTGCTAACTCAATAAAATGGCTCTTGCCAAAGCCGTAATCACCAATGATCGCCTGGACATCACCGCCGTGTTCACGAGAACGCTGGAGGGCGCGGTCCAGACTTACGCGTTCGGCCTCCAGGCCAATCGTTAGTGTTTCTGCATCCTGTACAGGCACAATCCCAAAACGGAGCGCTTCCAAGCTTTGACGGGCGCGAAACTGGTCAGTTTCCAGCACCGCAACGCGCGGCGTGAAGCTGAAGCGGCCGGTCGGTACAGTGGCCGGTTCATTGCCATTAGTGGGATCGTGTTCAAACTCACGGGCTGGCAAGCGGAAGCGACGACCGGACTCGAAGAGCACCTCCCATTCAAAGCCGCCCATGTAGGTTTTGAGGAGCGTGCCGGGTCCCAACTGAGGATGAACTACCGTACGGGTCTGCATGCTCGTGGCTTTCAATAGGGCCGTTGTTGGGTGTCGGCAAAGGCCTCCAAGGCCTCGCTTTGACCACGGATAGCAGCAGCAGCATAGTCAGCAGTCACAGCTTGCTCACCTTCTTCTTTTTGCCGGTACCATTCAGTCACGAGCGCTTTGATAAACAAGCGGCGGTGGCTGATAGCCAAGTATGAATTGCGAGCCGCCTCACTAAAGACCTCGATGTTAGGAGTCTGTAGATCGGCGCTCAAGTGCAGATCATAGGCCACTTCAAAGATCGCGAGCAAGCGTGAGCCAATACTGTTGAGGAGTTGCTCGTCCGGCATGTCCAAGCGATCCAAATTAATTTGTGGGCTAAACGGGTTCGAGCGCGAAAAATAATTGGGAGCCTGGACCCGTTGCTGGAGCGCCGGGTATTTGGGCACAATATCAGTTAAGAAGGCGGGCGGCACAGCATACATAAACAAAGCACCCGGTAAATCTTCGCGACAGCGGTCAATGACCTCCCGCAAATTATCGGTTGCAATTTTCTCGGAGCGACCACCGACGCTGAGCATACGATCACCTTCGTCAAACAAGAGGGCCAAGCCAGTGTAGCCGAGTGCCCGCACGACCTGGCAGAGCGACCGCAGCATCTTGAAGGCATTGTTCTTGTTGATTTTCTCGGTGACACCAATCGAGCGCAGATCGCGCATATCTTCGGGCGTCACCTCTTCACCATGTAACCAGCGCTCCAGCGACTCCATACGCAACTCTTGGCCACGTAATAGGGCATTGAAATAGCCCTGGATCGCTTTGTGAAAGCTTAAGCTATCGACCGGTGTCATTGCGAGCGTTTGCAACAAGGCTCGCACCTCGGGTGATTCAGTGGCATCGGAGTCGTCAAAGCCCGCGCCAGCCCAACGACCGTTGCGGCGTAACGTGCCTTGAAGAAAACGGCTCAAGCCACGCTCGTCCTCGTCCATACTGCCTAACTCGTGCCAGATAATTGACGAGGCGACGGCGGCGTAGACCCGCCGCTGGTCATCATAGGGGCTTTCTTTGGGGCTCAGGTCGACCTTGCTCACGGCGAAGTTACGCTCCCAAGCGCGGTCACGCACGCAGTACAAGAAATGGGACTTGCCACTGCCATAATCGCCGACCACGAGCTTAAAAACCGCGCCGCCGTCGGCGAGATACGAGCCCAAGTAATGACTATCTAGGGCATTCACTAGCGAGTCATTGCCGACGTTGTAGTAACTCACGCCCTTGCCGAGCGGCGTACCCGATTGGCCGAGCACTTCAAAGATTTGGCGCGCGAGGCGGGGATCAGGCAACATATGCGCTCTTTCTAGCCATGCCATGACTCCAAGGTTAGGCTTTAAATTCAATGTCCGAGATGTAGCGTCCATCGCCGGGGCTGGAGCCTTCAACGATAAAGAAGCTTTTCTCTGGATTATCGGTTTGGGACTTCGTAGAATTCGAGGCAGCCACGTACAGGTTGTTATAGGCTAAGCGCTGCTCGTTGGTAAACTCGAAGAAGTCGAAGACAAACTGTGCGCGAGTATAGTCAACGATGGTACGTTTACTCGGAGCACTCCGAAACGCGCGTGGTTGGCGGAGCAGCACCAGTTCAAGATAGCAGTCTACAATATTGACACGCTTGTCGGTTGTAGCACGTTTCTTACGGACCGTGTCCCAGGCTTGGTACAACTGCTCGATCCAGCGTTCACCGTTTTCGTTCCGGCCCATGATCACTTTCACTTCGCGATCATACGTTTTCAGCAGCGCATCAACGCTCAGAGGAACTCGTCCGACCAGCAATTCTGTGCCATAGCTTAGGGCGGCCGAACGTGTCACCCAATTGACGTTGATGTCAAAGCGACCGAGGGCGAAGCGCGGCGGGCGTCCGCCAAGCGTCATGCCCCGCGCTACGACGGCATCTCTTAATGTCTCACCGAAGGTGGTGCTCAGGCTAGCTTGTGCCTGCTCTAGTTCGCCTTCAACGCCAGGAAGCACTGTCTCCAGCTCGATGTTTTGAGTACGGTTCGCTTGCAAGACGTTATAGGCGCGGCCTAAACGGACGACATCAACAGCTTCACCACGCAGTGCTGCAAGGGCATCCTTTAATGCGGTACTGACGGAGGTCAGGGCTTTTACCTCGCGGCGCAGGTCGGGAGCCAGTGGATCAACGACCTCGTCTTTCAGTCGCAACCCGGCTAGGATCTGCTGAGCATTGGCAATGGTGCCGGATGAGGCAGGAGATGATTGATGAGCATAGTCATTGAGGCTTTTGCTGATTTTGCTTAGCAAGCCTGGCGTGCTTTTAAGCAATCCTAGCAGGTTATTTGTGGCTTTCAGACGGAGGTTATATGATTCGCGCAGTTGGTCAAGCGCACCGATCAGTGCGTCATTGGGCATAGATCCCATTCCTTCTTTACATGAATGGACGGATTATAACAGATTGCGATGTGGGGTAAGGACCATCCCAGGGCTCTTATTCAAGTAAGCCGGGAATGGGATCAATCGTAATCGTCTTAGTCGTGACGTTGAGTTCTTTGACGACATCGTGGATCATGGGGATCAGTACTTCGGGATGGTCGGGACGCTCGACAACTAAAACATCGTTGGCACCGGTTTCCAAGACCTCTTTGACCGTGCCGACAACTTGACCATCGAGCGTGCGTACTTCCATGCCAGGGAGGTCATGGAAAAAGTATTCGGCTTCTTCAAGAGGAGCTGCCTCAGACGAACGGATAAATACTTCGGTCTTTTGCAACTCTTCGGCTGCGTTGCGCGTATCGATCCCGCCGAAACGCAGCAGGAGCAGGTTCGGCTTATGCTCGATCACCTGTAGGAGTTGGTAAGGTACTAACTTCGGCCCGACAAAAACGGTTTTGATGCGTCGCAGCTGTTCGGGGTGACTGGTGAGACTATGCAGCTTGACCTGGCCTTTGATACCAAAGGGCTGTCCTACCGTCCCGATCAGTAGTAAATCTTCGGGCAGCGGTGTAGCGCTCATCGCGAGTTGATGTCCAGGTTTACACGCTTGCGATCACGCGCAGCAGCAATACCTAAAACATCACGTAACGCTTTGGCCACGCGCCCACTGCGACCGATCACCTTGCCAGCGTCGCCTTCCGCAACTTTGAGTTCAAGGGTCACGGTATATTGACCACTCCGCTCACGGACCTCTACCGCATCGGGGTCGTCTACGATCTCTTTGACCAAGTAGGTAAGAAGTTCTTTCATGCAATTGGTCCTGATACGAGAACGCGGCGAACGCGGATCACCTTGTTGATCCCGTTCACCACGTTAGGGGCTACTCCGAATTAGGCTTCGTCGGCGGCGAATGTCGCGGGGGCAACTGCTGGAGCTACGCCTTCAATAATGCCGGCCTTTTTTAGTAGGTATTGAACCGTATCCGAAGGCTGAGCACCCACACTCATCCAGTACTTAGCACGCTCGCCATCCACGTTCAGCACTTTGGGCTGACGTGTTGGGGCATAATTGCCAATGATTTCGATAAACTTACCATCACGCGGCGAACGAGCATCAGCCACAACAATACGATAGGTGGGCTGGTGTTTCTTGCCCATACGCCGTAAACGAATGCGAACCATGTGTGAACTCCAATAGCTTAGCGCATCTTGCGCAGAAGATCGTTGATATCCGGCGGACCACCTTTGCCCGTCATACCAGGTGGCGGTAACGACGGTGGGCCACTGCGAGGTCCTTTGCCCTTTTTGCCTTTTTTCTTTTTGCCGCTACCACCTTTGTTGTTGGTTGAGCCGTTGGCAGTCGCGGCGGGTGTGGTAAATTGCCGCATCATTTTTTGCATTTCGCGGAATTGCTGGATCAAAGCGTTGATATCTTCGATCTGGGAACCGCTGCCACGAGCAATACGGTTGCGGCGGCTGGGATTGATTACGTCGGGATTGCGACGCTCGTGCGGCGTCATGGACAAAATGATCGCCTCGATCCGCTTTAGGTCTTCCTCGCTGACCATCTCATCAAGGTCTTTGATTTGGGACATACCGGGGATCATACCCAGGATCTGTTTTAGTGGACCAAGCTTGCGCATCTGGCGCATCGAGTTCAAGAAATCCTCGAAGTCGAATTTGCCTTTGCGAAGCTTTTTCTCCATCTTCTCGGCGTCTTCGCGATCAATGACCTGCTCCGCCCGTTCGATGAGCGATAGCACATCGCCCATGCCGAGGATACGCGAGGCAAGCCGATCGGGATGGAAGGCTTCGAGCGCGTCGGCTTTTTCACCGGTGCCTAGGAACTTGATCGGGACACCGGTAACCTGACGGATCGACAACGATGCACCGCCGCGCGCATCACCATCGACCTTGGTCATAATAAAGCCGGTCAGAGGAACACGTTTGTTGAACTCTTCGGCAACACGCACCGATTCTTGACCGATCATCGCGTCGACGATGAGCAGCGTCTCGGCGGGATTAACGACCGCTTTGATAGCCTCAAGCTCGGACATCAACGCATCATCGATCTGCAAGCGGCCGGCCGTATCCACGATGACGACCTGATTATTGTCGCGCCGAGCTTGTTCAAGCGCATGCTGGGCGATCACGGGCGGCTTGACCGCAGTGCCCTCACTAAAGACCGGAATTTGGAGCTGCTTGCCGAGCGTTTCGAGTTGGGTAATGGCAGCCGGACGATAAATATCGGCAGCGACCAGCAGGGGATGCTTGTGCTTTTTGCGCAGGTACAGCGCCAGTTTGGCAGCCATCGTTGTTTTGCCCGCACCCTGGAGGCCAACCAGCAGAATGACGGTCGGGCCGGGCTTCGAGTCGGCTAAGGGCACGTTTTCGTCACCCAGCAGATGGATCAGCTCGTCGTTGACGATCTTGACCACCATTTGGGCCGGGCTTAGGGATTTGGTAATATCCTCACCGACGGCGCGCTCACGAATGCGCGCGACAAAATCCTTGACGACCTTGAAGTTGACATCAGCTTCCAGCAGCGCGCGCCGCACCTCTTTGAGTGCTTCGTCAACGTCGGCCTCACTCAACCGGCCCTTTGAGCCAAGTCGAGTAAATACACTATTAAGTCGGTCCCCAAGCGTTTCAAACATCACGTTTCCCAAGCAATTGTGCCGTCAGTGTACCACCCCGGATCGCTGGCAGCAACAAGAACGCGGCACAGGCCGCGTCAGGAAGGAATTGTAGCGGATGGAGTGCCGCGCGTCAAATTTACTGACGATTATGCTAATTATTACCGGCACTGACGGCCTGGAGGCGCTCCGCGTTGTCGCTGATGGTCAAGGCATCGATCAGGCGGTCAAGGTCGCCGGTTAGCACGCCGGGGATGTTCGAGAAGTTCTGCCCGATGCGATGATCGGTAATGCGATCCTGCGGAAAATTGTAGGTTCGGATCTTCTCGGCCCGCTCGCCCGTCCCAACCTGGGCGAGGCGCGATGCACCAATTTCACGTGACCGTTTTTCTTCTTCCATAGCAAAGAGGCGGGCACGCAGCACACCCATAGCCGACTCTTTGTTTTTGATCTGTGAGCGGCCATCCTGGCAGGTTACGACCAGACCACTTGGGAGATGCGTCAGACGGACGGCCGAGTCGGTCGTATTAACGCCTTGCCCGCCGTGACCACCCGAGCGGTACACATCCACACGAATATCTTCATCACGTAGATCAACCGCAGCATCTTCGACCTTGGGCAAAACGGCGACCGTCGCGGTCGACGTATGGACGCGACCTCGCGCTTCGGTAGTAGGCACACGTTGCACACGGTGGACGCCACCTTCGTACTTCATACGACTGTAGGCGCCCTCACCCCGAATCTCGAAGGAGACGTCTTTGTAGCCACCGGCCGCGTTCTCGCTGGCAGATAAGAGCTCGGTTTTCCAGTTGTGCAGTTCAGCATAACGGTTATACATGCGGAAGAGCTCAGCGGCGAATAAGCCGGCCTCGTCGCCACCTTCACCCGCACGCACCTCAATAATGACATCTTTATCATCATTCGGATCGCGGGGTAGCAACAGCAGCTTGATCTCCTCGTCGAGCGGTTCAATGCGCGTGCGCAGATCGCTGAGTTCGGTCTGCGCCATTTCACGCATTTCAGGGTCGCTACCGTCGGCGATCATCTCCTCGGTACCCGTCATATCTTTGAGGAGGCGGCTATATTCGTGATATTTCTGCACGATCGGCTCGATCTCACGCTGCTCGCGGGCGAGCTTTTGTAGCTGCTGGTTATCGGTTGCAACTTCCGGTTGCGCCATTTCTTCGTTGATTTGTTCGTAGCGCTCGGCAATCTGCGCTAATTTATCCATGACTCTTGAGTCAAGCATCGGAACCTCGTAGGAGCATTATTTCTCTGGGTAACGAGCAAAAAGGCTCGTTGAACAGGTAACGGGGGCGAACGCTCCGCGTCACCCCCGTTACACACGTGTACTGATTGGGCTAGAAGCGTGGAACCATACGCTCACGTTTCCGCCGGTTACGTTCGGCACGACGGCGCTTTTCTTTGCGCTGTTCGCCCTTGCTCACAAAATGCATTTTTTCGCGAAATGTTTTGGTGATCCGTTCAGAAACGACGCCTTTGTTGAAGCGTCGAATAAGCTGCTCTACGGATTCGCCCTCACGTCGATCGACTTTCATATGTTGGCGAGGATGCGGTCATCTATCGATAATCCGCTCCGCTGTCCATTCACCCCCTCGACCACAGAGTGCATCAGCCGCTGCCGATGCTGGCGGTATTATACGGCAAAGTATGCTTCACCGCAAAAAACCAAGGATTATGTCGTGCTCTTGTCTTGTTCACCGTAAACATCAGGGACCCAGTACTACACCGCTCCTGGCACTCAACGTTAGCGTTAAAGTACTGCCGTCCACAACAACATCTTCACAAGACCCGTATAAGAGAGTACCGAGCATCGCCTCGACTATCAGATGTGCCAGCGGTAGCTGAACGCGATGCGTTTGATCACCGACGTTGACTGCAATCAGCAGTGTCATGTCTCCGAGGGTGCGGGCGAAAGCATAGACAGCGTCGTCGGCATATACGCGCTGATAGGTGCCAGTCTGTAAGGCCGATTGGGACTGCCGGAGCGCGATCATTTGTTTGTAAAAGGCGAGCAACGCCTGATTCCAGCGTTCGGGATGCTCCCATGGAAAGGTCGTGCGAGCCGCCGCGTCGGTCCGCCCGCCGGTGAGACCAATCTCATCGCCGTAGTAGATGCTTGGCGCGCCCGGAAGGGTAAACAAGAGCAACGTAGCCAATTCCATGCTCGCCAGATCACCGCCGGCCAGCGTCAGGAAGCGCGCCGTGTCATGCGAGTCGAGCAAGTTCAACTGCGCCAGCTGGATCGGCCAGGGATACAGGCTGAGTAACCGATCAAGTTTATCAGCGAACGTGCTGCCACTGATCCCCGGCTGCGGGAAATAGCCACGGTCGCCAATTTGTTCCTGCTGCAAGCGGTGGCCGATCGCGAACGAGATCAACGCTTCGGTCAGCGGATAGTTCATTACCGCATCGAATTGATCGCCCTGCAGCCATTGTTGGCTCTCGTGCCAAATTTCCGCGACGATATAGGCTTCGGGATTGATCGCCTTGATCCGCTGCCGAAACTCTTGCCAGAAACCTAGCGTTATGATCTCCTCCGCAACATCCAAGCGCCAGCCATCGATGCCCTGGCGAACCCAGTGCTCACCGACCTGCATCAAGAACTCGCGCACCTGTGGGTTGTCAGTGTTGAATTTGGGCAAAGCATGGAGGCCGACCCACGCTTTATAGCCGGGTGGCCGGTTGTGATCATAGGCGTTGGCCGGGTGGGCATCGAAGAAGAACCAGTCGAGCCAGGGCGAGGCAGCGCCGTTCTCAAGGATATCGTTGAACTGGAAAAAGCCGCGACTGGCATGATTAAAGACGCCGTCGAGCACAATTCGCAGGTTGCGGCGCTTACACTCTCCAAGCAAGGTAGCAAAGGCCGTATTGCCGCCCAACAGTGGATCAACTTGCAAGTAGTCGTGGGTGTGGTAGCGATGATTCGAGGCCGACTGAAAGATCGGGTTGAAATACAGGGCCGTCACACCAAGTTCCTGAAGATAGTCGAGATGCTCGACAACACCCAGCAAGTCGCCGCCTTTGTAGCCATAGGTGGTTGGGTCGCTATCCCATGGCTCTAGGTTGTGCGGCTTGGTCAAGGTTGCACTTTTCGCGAAGCGATCAGGGAAGATTTGATAAAAGACAGCATGCTTGACCCATTCCGGGGTTGTCACGTCAGCCATACGCCTTCCTTGCCGTAAAGATTATGTCCACAACCTGTCAATAATTATGGGTTCCTAGGCCGGCTGCTTCGCCGCGCGCGGGCGTCGCGTTACTCCACTTGCTGTTGCTGCCACCACGGCCGGTTCCAGCTTGGTCCGTTTTTTTGCAACGGGGGCCGTAGAGGGCTTACTGCCGGACGTTGTTCGGGTGGCCTTTTTGGCCGGGGCGCGTGTTGTGGTAGAGGACTTCGCCGCCGTTCGTTGCGGCTTGGTCTCTGCCGCTGCGGTGCGCTTTGGACGTTTAGCGGGGGCGCGGAGTGGCTTTGGCTCCGGCGGCAAGGCAGCAACTTCGTCGGCCGAGAGTAACCGTGGGAGCGAACCATCGACCGGCAATTTTGCTAGGGTGCGACAAGTAGGATAGCCCGTGCAACTTAGGAAAGGACCATAGCGCCCTTGCTTGATCGCCATGTGCTTACCACAGGCTGGGCATAGTTCAGCGGTAATTTGCGGGGGAGCTTTCGGTTGTCCTGAGCGATCAAGGTTGACAATGTTGTTGCATTCGGGATAGCCCGAACAGCCCAAGAACATACCATAGCGCCCCTTTTTCTGAACCATGGGCTTGCCACATTTATCACAGGCGTGATCAGTAACAGTGGGCGTAGCAGAAACTAACGAGCCATCGCTCGCCTTTTGGAGGTTGACGGTGTGTTTACATTCGGGATAACCGGTACACGCCAGGAACATGCCAAAGCGACTCTTCTTCAGCGCCATAGGCCTGCCACATTTTTCGCAGATTTGCTCAACTTCGGCCAATTGGGGCTGAGCTACCAGACGGATCGTACCCTCATCGTCGCGGGCAAGATCACCGGTAAAAGAGCAGTCAGGATGGCGTGAGCAGGCTAGGAATTCGCCGCGCTTGCCCCATTTGATCGCCAAGGGAGCACCACAGGTTGGACACGGAATATCAGTTGTAATGACCTCACCTTTGACGCCGCGCATTTCGTCCTTCGCCGTGGCTAAGGTGCGTTCGAAAGGCTCAAAAAAGCTTCTGACGACCGGCACCCAGGCGCGCTCACCCTCGGCAATGTCGTCTAGCTCTTGCTCCATTTGCGCTGTGAAGTTGTAATCGACAATCGTTGGAAAGTGTGCAACTAATAGATCGTTCACCACCATACCAAGCGTAGTCGGCACCAATTTTTTATCCGTCACCTGCGCATAATCACGCGAGGTGATGGTCGAAATCGTGGCCGCATAGGTCGAAGGTCGACCGATACCTAATCGTTCGAGTTCTTTGACCAGACTCGCTTCGGTGTAGCGGGGCGGTGGCTGCGTCCAATGCTGAGCACTCAATAATTCCACCAAACGCAACAGTTGGTCTTCACGGAGCGGTGGCAGGAGCGCTTCTTGATCCTCGTCTTCTTCGCCTTCGTCTAAGCCAACGTGATACACAGCGAGAAAGCCAGGAAACTTGAGCACACTGCCGGTTGCGCGAAAGGTATAGGGCCCAGCACCATGTGCGGGCAGTTGGCGACCGGCAGCGATATCGACCGTTGTGCTATCGAAGATGGCGGCGGCCATTTGCGAGGCAACGAAACGCTTCCAGATGAGATCATACAGGCGGAACTGCTCGGCATTCAGGTAGCGGCGAAGGGCTTCGGGCGTGCGCCGCACACTAGTTGGGCGGATCGCCTCGTGGGCTTCTTGGGCGCCTTTGGACTTGGTTTTATAGATATTCGGCTTGCCGGGCACATAAGCGGGGCCATAGTGCTCCGCCACGAAGTCGCGGGCCTCGTCCTGGGCTTCTTTGGCAACATTCAGCGAATCGGTACGCATATAGGTAATGAGGCCGGTTGGACCTTCGCCGCCACCAATGTCAATCCCTTCGTAGAGTCCTTGCGCGATCTGCGCAGTGCGCTTGGGGCTATAGCCCAGCTTGCGCGAGGCTTCCTGAGCCATGGTCGAGGTCGTAAAAGGCGGCGCGGCAGTGCGCCGCTTGTCTTTGCGCGTAATTGTCGTGACGCGGTAGCTGGCCCCATCAAGATCGACGAGAATCGCATCGGCAGCCGCCTTGGTCGGCAGTGCGAACTTATCGAGCTTTTTGCCGGCTCGTTCGATCAGCACCGCTCGAAACTTTTGAGGTTTGGCATCGGACGCCGGCAAGAGATCGGCCTCAATCGTCCAGTACTCCTGTGGCTTAAAAGCGGTAATCTCACGATCACGTTCAACGACCAGCCGCACGGCGACCGACTGTACGCGACCGGCCGATAACCCGCGCTTGACTTTGTCCCACAAGAGCGGCGACAGACGGTAGCCAACCAAGCGATCAAGCACGCGGCGGGCTTGCTGAGCATCAACCAAATGACGGTCGATCTCGCGTGGATGGGCGACCGCAGCCTGAACTGCGCCCTTGGTAATCTCGTTGAACTCGACGCGATAGACCGGTTTACTGCGCGGAATGCGGGTTGCTTCAGTGATATGCCAAGCGATCGCTTCGCCCTCACGGTCGGGGTCAGTAGCTAGATAGACGGCGGAAGCACCGCGAATCGCCGCTTGAAGCTCGCGCACGATCTTGGCTTTATCGGGTGTAACTTCGTAGGCCGGAGCGAAGTCGTTATCGAGATCGACGCCGAGTTGGGACTTGGGCAGATCACGGACATGGCCCATCGAGGCTGTGACCTGATAGCCGGGACCTAAATATTTTTGAATCGTTTTCGCCTTCGCCGGCGACTCAACGATTACGAGTTTGTCTGGCATGTACTTCCCCTAAAACCCACCGAGGTATAGATGCGGCGCACGTCCAACGTGCGCCGCTCAAGCACTATACGGGGTGGAATCACGCTTGTCAAGGCCATTTAGGGTGCACGAACACCCAAAACGACGGTTGTACCCGGATCAAGGGGAGCCCCGGGGCCCGGCGACGTACTTACCACGGCATAGGCCGGGAATTTGTCGTAGATCGGACCAAGGCGGTCACGTCCCTGATAATCCACCACGATGTTGGGAACACCAAGGGCTGCGAGCTTAGCCTTGGCTTGATTTTCGCCAAAGCCGACTAGACCGGGCATCTGCGGTCCACGCGGAGCGGGGGGAGCCGTCGGTGGTGCTACGGGCTGGACGACCGGCGGCGTTGTCGGTTGCACGACAGGCCGAGGGTTCGTAGGCGGATTTGCGCCATTGCCCTGACCAACGGAACGCGGTGGCACGGGGGTAGGTTGAAACAACCCAGACTGATCGGAGGTGCCAGAATAAGGTGGCGTGCCAAACGATGATGAGGTCGGGCGATAAGGCGCACTCGCTACGTCAGCCGAGCACGCATCTGTAGGAGCGATCCCGGCGGCTACTTTCGCCTGACCACCATCATATTTACCACTGATGATCTTGGCATCATCCTGGGAGCTCGGCAAATTCCAGACCTTATAGGTCACCAGCCGGTCGCCATAATCAATGCCCTTGAGTGGCAAACAAAAGCCACCATTCGGGTCACGTACTGCCTTGATCGTTTTATACAGATCACAGTCATTTTTACCGGTCGTCACCTGACCATTATCACCCAGCACAAACCATTCGTTATCACGCTGCCCGAAGCGCCCACCAAGTGGACAAATGTCACGCTTCACATCGCCAACTTCGCTCGGTTGGAGAAAGTCGAGCGACTTTTCGAGATTGGGACCGCGCAACAGCTTGTCGAGAGCAGGATCAGCAAATAAGCGTTCCATGATGCGGTTCCAGATCACACCACCGCCCGTCACGCTCTCGACCTCGGCCGTCTTTTCATTATTGTTGTTGCCGGTCCACACGCCCACGGTCACGTAGGGTGTATAGCCCAGGGCCCAGGCATCGCGAAAGTCCTCAGTAGTACCAGTTTTTGCGTGGGAAGGACGACTCAGATGAAGGGCGTTGTCTTTGCCGAACAACGGTATACGGGCATCATTATCACCCATGAAGTCACGGATGATAGCGACATACTTTTCGTCAACGACACGCTTCGGCTGAGGTAGTCCGCTGAAAGCCAGTTCTTTGCCATCTCGATCAGTGATATGGAGGATCGGCGTCGTAGGAATATACATGCCACCGTTGGCAAGCGTGTTATAGGCTGTGGTTAGATCGAGCGGCGTCACCTCACCGCCACCCAGAGTGAGCGCCAGACCATAGTGATCGGGTGACTCACCGAGGCTCTTGGGACCGATACCGGCAGCATGGAGCAGATCGATGGTCGGACCCACACCGGCTGCTTTGAGTGCCAGGACGGCGGGCATGTTCAGCGAGTTTGCGAGGGCGTCACGCATGCGGATCGGCCCATGCCAGCGCTGATCAAAGTTTTTTGGGCCGTACCAGAAGTCTTTACTGTCGATGTTCTTGTCGGTCGCGCCCAGCTTAATTGGGAAGCGGGTCTCAACATCCCATAGGACAGAGCCGGCATTAAGCTTGCCTTGCTCCAACGCAGATAAATAGGTAAAGGGTTTCAGAGCCGAGCCCGGCTGGCGTTGCGCAACCGTGACGTTAACATTGCCGTCCAACACATTGCCATGTTCGCCGGGCGTTGTCGTAGTGACGGAGCCGTTATAATCGATCGAGCCAACCATCGCCAGCAATTGACCAGTGCCCGGTTGCAACGCGACGACCGCAGCATTATGAATATTGCGCTTGGCATCGTTCAACTCCTTGATGCGGCGCGCTGCTTCTTCCTCGGCAATCGTTTGGACGCGCAGATCAAGCGTGGTCGTAATACGGAGGCCACCTTCGGTGCTCAGCAGCTTGTTCAGCACCGGGTCGTCTTCAAGCTGCTGTTTAACGTAGAAGACAAAGTGTGGGGCTTTGAGTGGGGCCTGCTGGCGCACGAATTGGAGGTCCTGGGCGACGGCCCGGCGCGCCTGCTCTTCTGAAACCTTGGTGACCGCCCCATTCAGGACCATCTGGCGCAACACGGCAACCTGACGCAGACGTGGGGCTAAGGTGCCATACGGCAACGTATAGTTATCATTCAGCCAGACCCGCGGCGGCAACGTCACGCTCGGCAGCACATATTGAGCATTCACATATTGAATGGGGTTATAGGTGGTCGGGGATTGGGGCAAGCCGGCCAGCAGGGAAGCCTCGTTGAGGGTCAACGCACTGGCATTTTTGTGAAAGTAGCCCTGAGCAGCGGCCTGGATACCATAGCTCTGATTGCCATAGTTGATCTCATTGAGATAAAGCTCCAAGATTTGGTCTTTGGAATATTGTTTGGTCAGCTGCTGCGCGAGAATGATCTCGGTGAGCTTGCGCTGAGCAACTTTGTCCTGGCTCCGCTCTTCGTCTTCCAAAATCACCAGCTTGATCAGCTGCTGCGTAATGGTAGACGCACCGCTTGCTTCTTGCTTTAAGATCGTACGGTAGGCAGCCTTCGCAATGCCGACAAAGTCAACTCCGGGGTCCTCATAAAACGTTTTATTTTCAATCGAGATCGTGGCATTCCGTAGCAATGGCGAAATTTGGTTCAATGACACCGGATCGCGGCGACCCTGATAGACGAACTCGTACAGCAACTGGCCGGTGCGGTCGTAGAGGCGTGATGGTTGAAAAGGACGATAGGTTTTAAGCTTGTCGAGCCGGGTGCTGAGCAATTGTGCGGTGTTGGTGTAATACACAGCACCTGCCCCCAACGCAACCGTGGGAACAAATAAGCAGAAGAGCCCAGCCAGGATTAAGAAAAGTCGTAGACCATTCCGCTGCACCGGTACGCCGCGCCCGCCTAGCTTACGTAGGAGACGTGGAGCTACGCGTGCGGAGCGCCCTCGCGTGGGTCGCAACGCTGGTCCAGGCTGGCGACCGTTCGATGGTTGAGAAGCCATATGATCCTTATCGGTGTAAAGTATCTACAAATCCAATAACGCTGCAGCTGCTATCTCCCGGGGAGGCAACCGGGTATAGTTTACCAGGATCTAGCAAAGCTCACGCCAAACAACGACGTGAGCCAAATTACGGGTAGGTGATAGGAGGCTGAAGCCGCTAGTCGCGCAAGCGAACCTGCGCACCAAAGTTCTGCTTCGGGCCGGTAATGAAATAGGTCCGGCAGGCAGCATCGATCAGGTCAGGGTTGCCCAGCGAGACATCTTCCATGACGTATTTGGCCATGCTCACCATTTGGTCCAGAATATCGCGGGGGTGGCACATGCGCAACGGTCGATCATGCGGCACGTACCACTTCTCGAGCAGATAATCAAGGCCGCTATCATCGTAGGGGATCTGCCGGCCTTTACACACCAGACGCCAAATCTCACGCCACTGAGCTTCATCTGGATCCTTGACATTGATTTTGTATTTGATACGGCGCAAGAATGCTTCATCGGCCAAGTCCTGCGGATCGAGGTTGGAGGAGAAAATAATGAGTTGGTCGAACGGTATCTCAAGTTTTTTGCCAGTAACCGTCGTGAGGTAGTCAAAACGCTTTTCGAGCGGCACGATCCAGCGGTTGAGCAAGTCGATGGGCCGGCATTGCTGCCGCCCAAAGTCATCGATCAAAAAAATGCCACCATTGGCCTTCATCTGGAAAGGCGCTTCGTAGAACTTCGAGACCGGGTTATAGGTGAGATCGAGCATGGGCAGCGTTAGCTCACCGCCAGTGATCACAACCGGTCGCTTTATCTTGATCCAGCGCGTATCGTAGGCGGGCACGCCATACGCTCCCAGCTCGTCCACCGCCGTGTGTACAATCGGATCGTACAGTTTAATGATCTGCCCATCGGCTTCCACAGCATGAGGTATATAGATTGCATCGCCCATTAAACGCGTGATTCGTTCGGCAATCGACGTTTTACCGTTGCCGGGGTAGCCGAACAAAAAGACCGAGGAGGCCGAGTTCACGGCGGCCCGACCTCATTGAGCACCGGCTCGGAAATAATCAAATCGCCGAAGGCGCGCCGAATGTTCAGGCGGGTTACGACGACCTGCTTGATCGTTTGATGCTTACAGGCTGCAACATAATCTGCAAGCGGCACCGGGCATACGCCAGCATAACTCGTTTTCTGAAGGGCATCGTTGACGGCTTGTACGCCGCGCGGTGTCAGCACATATTCGTAATTAATATCCCCGAAGCCGCGCTGCCCGGCAATATCCAGTTGCTCGACCGCGCGTAATTCATCCAACAACGGACTGATAACAGCATAAAAGACGCCCAGATGGGTCGACAATTCCTGGCCAGTCGCACGACTGCGGTTATAGAGTGCACGCAATAACATGTCGATCAGAAACGAGCGGTTAAGATTAGTTTCCGTCCAGGTCGTAGGCAGGGATGGTGACCAGCGCGGAACTGTTACAGGCTGCTCCTGCTCAGCAGTCATGATGGCTGTCGAGCGACCCACGATGCGCCCGTTGAAGGTGCCACGGCTTTGTTCGTCGGCTACCAAACGCCGTAGATCGGTTTCGTGCATGTGTAGATGAGTGAGCGCAGAAGTATCCTCGCGCGCTTTGGCCTCGTTCAAACAGGTATACAAGGCGCGGACCACAACATACTTAACGCCATCGCGATACAGATGGTGGGGGTACTCGCCGAGTCGAACACAGCAGTCATCTAGATGTGACGACGCCGCGTTCAACTCGTCCAGTGCGGCTTGATCCATCAGATAGGGCATGCTTACCTCAAAAGTAGTCAACGACGTCAGAGCCCGATGTCAAGGCATTCGTGTTATAGCGTAGATGGGATGCTTTGCCTATAGTGTTTTTGTCCCCTTTATCACCGCCATCCGGGACTACTACCGTCTATGTTGGAGCAGATCTGCAACCTGCAGTGTCAGTTCGGCGTCGTATCGTTTGGTAGGATAGCTACTACCCAGACGAGCGGAATGAATTGAATAATGAAGCTTGACAAATATACGGAAAAAGCGCGCGAAGCCATTAGTGTAGCTCACGATCTAGCCCGCGAATACCACCAAAGCCAGGTTGAGCCCGAGCATCTCTTGTTAGCGCTGGTACAGCAAAACGACGGGGTCGTACCGCAGATCATGCAGAAGCTGGGCTACCAAACTAATCAGGTCGTGCGCGATGCCCAGGCGGAGGTGCAAAAACTACCCAAAGCGTATGGCACCAATGTCGATCCGACGGTCGGCCCCCGCTTGGTCCAGGCCCTACAGGCGGCGGAGGCCGAGATGACGCGGATGGGCGACCATTATGTCTCCACCGAGCATCTCTTACTCACCCTGCCGGCGAAACGGGGCGGACGACCGACGCTGATCGAGCAACTTAACGTGACCCGCGATCAAATCCTCAACGTACTCTCCGGTATCCGCGGCTCCCAATTCGTTAATAGCATACGGCCCGAGCAGACCTATGCCTCGCTGGAGCGGTATGGCCGCAACTTGACCGAGCTAGGAAAAGCGGGCAGATTGGACCCGGTGATCGGGCGGGACGAAGAGATTCGCAATACCATGGAAGTGCTGGCGCGGCGTACCAAAAATAACCCGGTGCTGATTGGGGAGCCGGGGGTTGGCAAAACGGCGATCGTGGAAGGGCTGGCGCTGCGGATCGTGCGGGGCGATGTGCCGGAAGCATTGCAGGGCAAAACGGTGATCGCGCTTGACCTCAGTTCGATGGTCGCCGGGGCGCAGTATCGCGGACAGTTCGAAGAACGGCTCAAGGCCGTGATGAAGGAGGTCGTCAGTGCCGCCGGCCAGGTGCTGCTGTTTATCGACGAACTGCATACCGTCGTGGGAGCCGGGGCAGCTGAAGGTGCGATGGATGCCGGTAATATGCTTAAGCCGGCCCTGGCACGCGGCGAACTCCATGCTATCGGGGCTACGACACTGGGCGAGTACCGCAAATATATCGAGAAAGATCCCGCCTTGGAGCGACGCTTCCAGCCGGTCTTGATCGCGCCGCCGACGGTCGAAGATACGATCTCGATCCTGCGCGGCCTACGCGAGCGCTATGAGACACACCATAATGTCCAGATTACTGATGGAGCACTAGTCGCGGCAGCGGTGCTCAGCGAGCGCTATGTTGCCGACCGGTTCTTACCCGATAAGGCACTCGATCTCGTTGATCAGGCAGCAGCACGCTTGCGCATGGAGATGACGAGTGATCCGCAGGAGCTTGACGATCTCAAGCGTCGGGGGGTCCAACTCGAGATCGAGCGCGAGGCGCTACGCCGGGAAAAAGATGCGGCTTCGCTTGAACGGTTAGAGCGGATCGAGGCGAGCCTGGCAAATCTACGCGAGGCACAGCGCGGCCTGGAAGCTCGATTGGCAAACGAACGCGCCGCGATTGAGGAGGTGACGCTGCTCAAAGCACAACTGGAGCAAACCAGGACGGAGATCGAGCAGGCACAACGGCAACTGGATTATGCACGGGCCGGAGAGCTGCAGTATGGGCGGATGCCCGAACTGGAGCGTGCCCTCGCGGCGCGTGAGGCAGAGATCGCGGCGATGCAACGGCGGGGGATGTTGCTCCAGGAGGAGGTCACCGCCGACGACATTGCCGAAATCGTGGCGCGCTGGACGAGAATACCGGTATCACGGCTGTTGCAAAGCGAGACCGACAAGCTGCTGCAGATCGAGGAGCAGTTGCACGAGCGCGTCGTTGGGCAGGATGATGCGGTCCGCGCGGTCGCAAACGCGGTGCGGCGGGCGCGCGCTGGTCTGCATGATCCGCAACGGCCACTCGGCTCGTTTCTGTTCCTCGGTCCCACGGGTGTCGGCAAAACTGAGCTAGCACGTACGCTGGCTGCGTTCTTGTTCGACGACGAGCAGGCCCTGATTCGGCTCGACATGTCGGAGTATATGGAAAAGCATGCCGTAGCACGCTTGGTTGGTGCACCACCAGGGTATATTGGGTATGACGAAGGTGGACAGCTCACCGAGGCGGTGCGACGCAAGCCCTACTCCGTCGTGCTGTTCGATGAAACGGAAAAAGCACATCCCGACGTATTCAACATCCTGCTCCAAATTCTGGATGACGGGCGACTGACTGACGCGCAGGGGCGGGTCGTTAACTTCAAAAACACGGTCATCATTATGACGAGTAATCTCGGATCACAAGCATTGCTTAATGCTGAAGATGAAGCGGAAGCAGCGGAACTGGTGCTGGAAGCAGTGCATGAGCACTTTCGACCCGAATTCTTGAACCGTGTCGATGAACTGATCGTTTTCAAGAGCCTGCAGCCTGAAGCGATTCGGGGCATCGTTGACAAAGAGGTGCGCCAGTTACTTGGACGATTGGCCGACCGGCATATTGTGCTTGATTTGTCGCTAGCGGCCAAGGATCACTTGGCGACGGTGGGCTTTAACCCGCAATATGGCGCACGGCCCTTGAAACGTGCGATTCAGCGTGAGTTGCTGGACCCGCTGGCCGTTGCGTTGCTCGAAGGTCGAGTTGAGGATGGCGCGACGGTACGGGTAGAAGCGGATAAGGAGGGCCTGCGATTTTCCTAAACCTGCGGAAGGCCAAGCTCATCACTAACGCCATGCACGCTGGCTCCTGTTCCTGCGCTCATCGACGGCGTCGTAGACCGTCGGCTAAGAGGTTGAAACTCAGGATGGCGAGTGTAAAGGCGATCACGGGCTCCAACAGGAGCCACACTCCGGAGTTGCGGTGCCGCAAGCCGGCAGCCAGCATGCTGCCCCATTCGGCATAGAGTGGGTCGTCCACGAGTTGGCCTTTAACCACCATCGACTCTGTTGCACCAACAAAGATGCCCAAAAACGCGAGCTCCCCCACTAACAGCAGGACCGCTGCCCCAGCATACGCTATTTCGACTAGGAGCAGGTCGCGCAAATTCGGCAGGATATGGCGGAAGAGCACCGCCAGCCGTCCTCGGCCAATCGCATAGGCTGCTTCAATGAAAGGCTCGCTGCGTAAGCCTTGCACGGCGATGCGGCAGCGGACAGCCGCCTCCGTCCAGCCGGTCAGGCTGATGATCAGCAAAAAGCGCGGTAGTGAACCTGACAATACACCTGGAGTGTTGCCCAAGGTAATAACGACCAGGGCAAAAAGGAGGCTTGGTACCGCCGACCATGCACCGACAATGACGTCCACGACACGGGCCACCCGGCCGTACCAACCCGCGAAGAGCCCCACCAAGGTTCCAAGCGTGATGCGCACCAAGGCTGCAACCCAGCAAAATAGGAGCGTGAATCGACCGCCATACAGCAGGCGGCTCCACATGTCGCGCCACAGGCTGTCACTTCCAAGTGGCATTCCAGCTGTTCCCGGCGGGTAAGGGGCTGGCAGCAGCGTCGTGCCGTTGTAGCGGAAGAGCGTCTCGTTCGGGTCATGCGGCGCAAGCCATGGGGCGGCGAGTGCGCAGCCCATCAGCAGGATGCTCAAGATGCCCCCAAGCAGCAAGGTGGCATTGACTTTGAACACGACCGCACGCCAGCGACGTACGAGCGGGAGAGGCATGTAGGTGCTCATTGCTCGTTCATGCGCTCCCGAAGCCGTGGATCGGCCTTTGTAACGAATAACCGTCCCAGTGTGTCGGTAGCTACGAAAAAGATGACCAGCATGATAGTAGCTCCTGCCGCCACTTCGCTCTCAGGCGCCACAATCCCGTTGAGAAAGTCAATCCGCAGCATTTGACGGCCTAAGCCGCCCCATTCATACATGTAATCGACAATGACAAAACCACTGACCATGACACGCAACATCCCAAGCGTACTGCCAATGAGGGGCAGCCGCAGCGCAGGTAGTATATGGCGGTACCATAAGTGCAGGCCGCCCAAGCCCTTCGCGCGGGCGACACGGATCCAATCCTGGCGTAAAACGTCCAGTTGCGCGACCGCGAGTGAGCGGGCCATAAAGGCTGCCCCCCGGAGTGCCAACACGGCGACGGGCAGGATCAAATGGCGGTCAAGGCCATAGCCCTGGACGTAGGTCAACCGAATGTGAGTACGTTGGGTAAAGGTTGCCACCGCTTGTGTCGCAAGCAACAGGACAACGAAGGACGGCAATGAGAGGGCAAGCGTACTGAACACGTCAAGCATGATCCGTGGCCAACGACGCTGCACGGTCACTAAGAGACTACCCCAGGCAATGCCGATGGGCAGGGCTACGGCGACACTGACGGCGAGGAGTTGCAGTGAGTGACGAACGGCTACGACGAGAATAGAATTGACCTGCAGCCCATTGAAGGTTTTACCAAAGTTGCCATGTAGCAAACCTTGTAGATAGGTCCGCACATTGGTCAAATACATCCATAGGCCCGGATGGGTTGGCATACCCCGTTTGTCAACGAAGACGTGCTGGGCAAAGAGCAAGAGCGTCACCAAGATGATGCTCAGCAGCAACGTTAGCATAAAGGTGAGGACGGTCATCACAAGCGGCTTGAGGCTCAGATGCTGAAATTTCCCTGACATGGCTGCGGATTGTGCTGCCATCGTATGCTACCTTCTCTTGTCAAGTACTGGTAGGTCTCCTCGGGTGTGTTTCGATCATACTCCCCGTGTCAATACAAGCGTGCTTTGAGGGCTTATCGAGGACATCTATAATGTTCACATTATTTCTTTGGGAAACGCCAATTTTTGTCCTACACCTCCTATCATCGACCGTCATCAGTGCAATGACTCAGCGGTCCGCACGGCCTCGCTTAATGATTGATGCGTTTCAAGCCGGTAGGTAAGCGTGCCAGCGGTCCAGATGAGTGTATTGCCGTCGACCAACTGGCGCTGGTCAATGGTGCGACCGCCGCTTGCAGTGCGTATCTCGATCAGATGCGGTCCCGTAACCCACGCAGCAGGCTGACCATTGACGGTCGTTTGTGTTAACTCCTTAACCATCGATTTGCGCATCAGTAGATCCGATGACAATAGATGGAGGCTGAGGCGCACCCGCTCAGGATGACTAGGCTCCAACCATACGAGGATGACCGCTGTTCCAGCAAGGTCCTGGACGAAGACGCGATCCGGCACTCCTAGATCGGATGGATAACGAGGCAGGCGGATCGGGAACGTTACCTGCCGGCGTGCGTCGGTGAGCGTGGTCGAGCCAGCCAATTCTGACAGGGTAGTATTCAGCGGAGGTGTAGGCAGGACAGTCATTCCCGCCGTTGGCTGATGAGCTGTAGGAGATGGGCTAGGACTACGCTGTGGTGCAGGCGTTGGTAGTACGATCTCGACGGCACCAATGCGCAAGATCGCCCGCACACCGGCGCGCACTTGCGGGACGCTCCACAGAAGGAGGAGGAGCACGACGAGTACTGCTACAGCCCATGCTCGGCGTCCAAGCCGAATAGCTGATCGAGGATGGGGGCGTACGACTGCTACTACCGTCGGAGTGATCGTGGGCGTGGGCGGATACGCAAAGGCTTGTGCCACTGTATGCACACGTGCTTCCCAGCCTTCCATCGGCGGACGATCACTCACGGCTGTCGTTCCTCTCGTAACGCCGGGAACTCGCCATCCACGATCATGCGCAGTCGGGTCGTCGCACGATGCAGCCGCGACTTTACGGTACCCGGTGGCATGTCCAAGGCACCCGCCATCTCAGCTTCTCCTAAATCCAGGAAATAACGCAGATACAGCACTTCTTGATCGGAGCGTGCCAGCCGCCGAACAGCTTGCCACAAGAGTTGAGCTTCCCATTGTGGTCCACTCCGCTCCGTTAGCCCCGCGACCGGGGCCGGTTCGGATTGTAGCCAACGTCGCATAGCTTGCAGGTAGCGTCCCACGGCCCGTTGCCGGTTGCGGACGACATTCGTTGCAATCCGTAGTAACCACGGTCGGAGCGGGCGCTCCAAGTCAAATTCATCCAGAGCGCGGAGCGCCCGAATAAAGGTCTCTTGTGTCGCATCTTCGGCTTCGTCCGCGTCGTGAAGGAACAAATAGGCGAGCCGGAACACCGCCTCCTGGTGGGCACGCATTAACAGCTCGCAGGCAGTGTCATCGCCTCGGCGAGCACGGATAACTAGATCGGCATCGCTGCTTTCGGCCGCGCTTCGCAGGTCCATTACTCCCTATTACACCGCCGATCGGTACAGGGTTCCAAAAGCAACCAGCCATGTGACGAGCTCGCTGCAAAGCGTTGATGGTTTCCGGACTAGGGCGCCACCTCCACAACAAAGCGCAGGTCGTGACCCTTGAGGTGCCCCGTTATCTCCCAGCAGCCAAGCGTAGGAAAATCGACGCCAGTCAAGGTAGCTCCCAGGAAACCTCCGCCGTCGATAGTGGGAGATACAAGGAGCGGCGGTGCGGCGGCATCCAGGCGACGACCCGTGACCGTCAACCCCGACTCGGGCTTATCAAAATCCTGGTACCAGAAGACCTTCTGTGTGAAGCCAGCATCCTCATGGGGCAACTGGCCCCAGACGTCATCCTTGGGGAGGTTCGTCCATAGTTCCCCAGTACCATACCAGAAGTCATGCGGATCGAGCGAGGGTGGTGATGATAGGTAGGGCGGAGGTGGAACGAACGGTGGGTTGGGAGGACGTGTCACGGGGCATGCAACGGTGGATGTGGATAGCTGTGTAGTAGGGATGCTGCTCATGGTGGACGTAACGTGCTGCGCGTCCGCCGAGGCGACGTTCTCGGGAGAGTACCACAGGCCCTGCTTTGGTGTGTCGAGGATCGTCATGGCTTCGTCCATGTCAACCAGGAACAGATGTTGGTCGTCGCTGCTAAGCCCCAAGCCTATGATCCGAGCTGTATGTACGGGAAGTTCACGTACCATATCACTGCCGATGGTATAGTCCCATAGTGTATGACCATTGGTGAAGTACAAGCTATGGCCGTCCTTTGACAGTACGCTATGACTCTCTGGTATACCGGAGGTGGACGGCGCCGTAGGATGTGCCGGAAACTTTACTGTGCGTACCACCTGGCGGCTTTCCATATTGATTTCGGCCACAACACCCAGGGTTGCGTTCGCCGCAAACAAGGTCTGGTTATTGGGTGTGAGCGCCAGGGTATAGTTTTTGAGTAGATCGAAGTTGCCGGTGCCGGAAGGCAGATCGATGCAAACCGGCAGATGGTTGACCAAGTCGAGGGTGTGGACGAAGGCAGTATCGCGCTTGGTGCTCAGGTAGAGTGTCAAGAGCCAGCGACCGTCGGACGAGGCCAAGCCGTCCCAAGCTAGGCCAGCCATGATCTCATCCGAGCCTTTAGCACGTAATGGGTCGGCCTGCAACATGTCATGGGTGAGATCGTACAGCCGAATCACGTAATGGTCAGGATGGATGGCGGGCAGATGCTGGATCAAGAACAATGCATCGCCACTGCCGGAGATCGTCTCGACATCGAAGTTACCTTCCAAACGCAAGCGATGCACAACGAAGCCGCTCGTCGCCTCCACGACCAGTATGTCCGTCTGCCAGTGGGTGCCGAGCGACCATGCGCGCTGCTCATCCGCATTCATAATGCGCGTCATGGCGAGCCACCGTCCCTGGTAGGACACACCGCTCACAGCCCAGTTGTCAAAGACCGTGAACTGACCCGTGCGCGCTCCAGTGCGAAGATCAAAGTGGTCAACGACCGTGGCATCGTTCCCACTGCTTGCTGTGTAATAGTGTTTCCCATCTGCGGATGGTATACCGAGTGGCAAGGTCCATTGCGGTTGGCGATCAGCTGGGTTGTAGGCGATCAATCTGTCATGCGCTCCCCAGGTGCGCACGAGGAAGGGTTCGGCAGGTTTCGGCGTGGGGGTCGGAGTAGCAGGGCGGAGCGTGACAGCGACTGCTGGAGAACTGGGGAGGCGGGTCGGAGTGGGGAGTGCTACGACTGCGTTGGCGGTCATGGGCATGGGGTGATCCGTGGCACGTCCCACCACGACGGTGGCGACGAGCAGCACAGCTGCGAATGCGGGGATAAACAGAGAGCGACGCATCGGTACGTTTCCTTCCGGGACGACGGCGACCGGCCATCCCCCGCTAGGGTCTATCTATCGTACACCGTAGGACGCTGATAGGTTCCCGCAGTTCGGAATCAAGACTCATAGCGAGATCTGCGAAGGATTGTTACAATTGTCATCATTCACTCGAACGACCGGAGCCCCGAGCCGGACCTTCGTAGCAATGAGGCAGGAGCAACGATGTTCCGCTATTACGAAGAGCAGGATGACCCGCCAATACCAAAGCCGCGACCGCTCGATCATGCGACGTTGATCGGGCTCTGGCGGGAGCGGTTGGTGCTCGTGACGGTTGGCGTGGCGCTCCTCATGATGCTGAGTGCAAGTGTTGCCGTGATGTGGCCGTACTCGGCCCGGCGTACGACAGATGCCATCGTTGGACGAGTTCTCAATTTTCCGCCTGGTTCGGTGACGTTATTGCAGTTACCACTCGCATTTATTGATCCGGTCCTACCAACCGGACAAACAACGCACATCCAGTATGGCCCTGACCATCCGATACCGATCTACTTGATCAATGATCCAGCGAAAGGGCTCATGGCTTATTTCGGTCGTGATACATTTCGCGGCTGTCGTTTTCAATGGTTCGACTCTGAGAAGAGATTCATTGATCCGTGTCATGGGTCAGCCTATACACAAACTGGCGACTGGGTGCGCGGGCCAGCTCGGCGTAATTTGGATCAATTTGGTGTGCACGTACATCCCGACGGCATGGTGAGCATCAAGGTAGAAGATTTTTACATGGGAGCGGTACACTGAGGAGGCAGAGGTGCCATGACAGAGAGCCATACATCATTCGTTGCAAACCTTTACTTCAACGGCAAATCGAGCATTGAGCCATCGTTGTTCTGCACTTTGGCATAGAATAGAGGATGGTAACCAGGGAAGCCAAGCCGTAGCTTTTGTCCATTCGCTAGATCATAGACGTAGATGAGCCAGCCACTCCCTGTGATTTCGTCGGGCTTGCCAAAGAGCTGCTCGGCGGCCTGTGGGGTGAGGGCCTTGCTCAACTGTGATTGCATAGCAGCTAAGGTGCGTAGCGTGCCGGACGTGCCGGAAGTAGGCTGGGCGGTAGTCTGGGGCATTTGGGTTTCACAGCCAATCAGTGTGGTTGTGAGGACGATGGCCAACAAGAATAAACAGACGTTCAATACGAGAATAAGGTTCCACCGTCAGTTAAGCATCAGCTACCCGTATCGCTCCGTCGGATATAATCATATCATGCGACACATGCTGCTGATACTCCTGGTCATCGTGTTAAGTGGCTGCGGAACACCGTCAGCTAGTCCCCCCATTAGCCAGGTCATGCCGACAGCGGGACCATCCCGAACGATGAGGCCACGACCGTCAGCTAGCGCAACGGCAACGCAAACAGCCGCACGTGCAACCCAGTCACCAACGAGACCAGCACTACCAACCCCAACATTCCCCACACCCGTAGCAGCTCCAACTGCGCGACCACCGCAGCTTGTCGCGAGCCTTCCACTCGACCGACCATGGGTTGTCGCGGGCGAGACAATGTTCGCTAGCGATGGACAGGGGGGAGTGCAGCAGTTAGACGTACCGGTCCAAGCCGTGCTTGAGCGAGGTACGTTGCCGCCGCTCCTGGTGATCCATCTCCACGACCAGTTCGCCTTGCTTGACCTGCAAACCCACAGGCGGGTACTGCTAGCCTTGCCGCCGCACTGGAACGTCTCCACATTCCTGCTTTCGAGCGACCACCGCCACCTTGCATTTGAGGCTGAACCGAACGAGTCGGCGGACGGCGGTAAGGTAGCATCCAACCTCTACCTCGCTGATACGCAGACCGGTGTACTACGTGTGCTCCTGGATGGCAACCAACTGCTGCATGATCCGCACTTCGATTACGCTGTGGGTGCCACCATTGAGCCTATTGCCTGGCAAGCGCAGCAGTTATACACTCATATTCAGGAGAGCTCCTCAAGCTACTTCTGGCGCATCGACACTGCCCAAGCCCACCCGGTGCCCGACCAGTTTCTGGTGCTCGGTGAAACCGGTCCGTGGGCGATCGCCCCAATGGGCAAGGTCATGGTGTGGAGCAAGCTGCTGTGGAGTAAAGAGGTAGGCAAGGAATCACTAGCGCACCTGCTTGCCCTCGACACCAACACAGACCAACCGATTGAGCGGATGCAAGGCGCTGTGTGGGCACCTGATGGCTTGACCCTGGCGTATACGCGACCGACAAGCAGCGGTGCCTGTTGCGACCTTGTGCTCTACGATCTGCGGTCACAACAGGCACCGCGTGTTCAGATTGACTCACCGGTGCGTACGCAGGCAAGAGACCTGACTTGGGCACCGGATGGCCATCATCTAGCCGTTGTAACGTCAACTGGTACGGTGATAGTGGTTGCACGGGGCGGCACAGTAGTTGGAACAGCTCCAGCGCCTCCAATCGTGGATGCAGTGCGACTTACCAATGCTGGGGCCGTGGTACTGGTCCTCCGTGTGGGAGAACAGTCGAGCCTACGGACAATGACGTGGAGCCCACCAGCGCAGGTACGGACCGACGATACGTCCCTGCCATCTGCGAATGATGCCACTGCAGTGTATAGTCTGGTATATGCTCCTCAATGAGGTGGTCTAGATACAACACGATGAGCAAGGTAATTCTGCTCCTCATCGTCATCAGTTCTTGTAGGCTTCCTCGCTCATCCCTGGCAGGAACGCATTGGAGATTGGCGTCCATCGAGCAAGGTGGACGAATCGAACATGTCATTGGAGGAAGCGATATTACCGCCGAGTTCACGGATGGAATCATACGCGGCGCGTCCGGCTGCAATACGTATGGCGGTCAGTTTACGGTCACTGGCAATCGTCTGACGGTCAAGAACGTTGTCGAAACCCAACTGGGGTGCGGAAACCAGCAAGAGATCGATTATTTGCGCGCCCTTGACGGAGCCACGTCGTTTACGCTCACCAGCGACACCCTCACGATTACCTACGCGGGCGGCGCGTTGCACTTTACGCGTATGTAAGCTGCTCCAACTCATTCTGACAACGCTGTGCTAGACCACTGCATGCTCGTATCGCATGACTGTAGGATAATGGGAGTGCGAAACGGAGTTGGCTCATATTATGTTACTCATCCTCCTCATTTCGAGTGATAGGGATGCTTCATCTACTTGGTGATGCCAGAGGAACAACTCATGAACATGACCATCCAACGCCGGTCCTTGCTGTTCATCGCATGCCTCCTGCCAGTGCTCGCGTTTAATCTTGTCACGGTCCACGCCTCTGCGGCAGCCACACTCTGTTTTGCTGAAACGAAACAGTGTCTCAGCGGGCGCTTCCTGAGCTACTGGCAACACAATGGTGGGTTGCCCGTGTTCGGCTTTCCCATCACAGCAGTTCAAAATGAACGTAACCGCGACACTGGGGTAAGCTACCTGACGCAATGGTTCGAGCGCACGCGCTTTGAACTCCATCCAGAACAAGCCGCTCCGTATGATGTGCTCCTCGGTCGCTTGGGTAACGACCGCCTCATCCAACAGGAGAACGGCTGGTTGATGGATCGCCATGCAGAGGGCGCAGAGGCGAACTGTTTGTGGTTTCCACAGACCAAGCACAACGTGTGTGATCAGACGCAGGGCAGCGGCTTCCAAACGTACTGGCTTGGTCATGGTCTCGCCGACGCGCAGCTCGATACTTTTGGTCGGAGCGTGGCCCTGTTCGGCTACCCACTTACAGACGCCATTGAGATGACCAATGCAGCAGGTGACCGCGTTCTGAGCCAGGTCTTTGAGCGCGCCCGGTTTGAGTATCATCTAGAGAAGTCTGCACCATTCAAGGTCCTGTTGGGTCTTTTGGGCAGCGAGGTGCGGGGCAATCCCGGCGGTGCATGGAAGATGGCCCGTCGCCTCATCCCATCCAACATCCCGTTGTACCGTCCGATGCAGATCCCAACTCGCTTCGATCAAGGTCCGTTGCTTGATGAAGCGCGAGTTGATTCTCAGTCACCAAACGGCGGGGACTATACAGTTACATACTCCTCGAAGCAGAACGAGAGTTTAGTGTTTATTCTAGGTGTCGGGGCTGGAGCGGAGGGAAATACGCCCCTCGCGCCATCCACAAGCGAACTGCTCATGGTTCATGGTGTCCAAGGGACGTTGATTATGATGGACATCGATCCCCACTTTTTCTCGGTGAGCTGGCAAGAACAAGGACGCTCATACGAGTTCAAGGCGCAAGGGCAACAACTCACGCGTGAGGAGGTCATTCGCATTGCCCAAAGTTTAGCTTCGGTCAACTAGTGGAGGCAAAACCTCATCCCTGCGAACGATCCGTCGCCTTGCGCACCTTCCAATCATCATTGGTACAATAAAATTGAACCCGTAGATCTCCCGCTATCAGGAGCTATAGAGCATGGTTGTATTCGACAAGCACCTTATACGACAGGGTTCACTCATCTTCTCAAGTGTTGTCGCACTTGTATTGGTCGGCTCTGCGCTTGTTTCAACCCACAATGAACAACCACCGATAACGAAATTATTTCTAAAAACTGAGGCTCTAGCATCTGTGCAAGTTGAAGCATCACTCTTCTCAGGGCGTCGCAACCCGACGTGGCATTTATCGCCCACGCAAGCCAACGAGTTCGAGCAGCGTTTAGCGCAACTCCCAGTGGGGCGACCACAACCAACACCGGATGGCCTAGGCTACCGTGGCTTGAATGTGCACATAACGAAGCAGCCGACGAACGACCAGTCCACGATTTTCGTCTACAAGGATGTTATACGTGTCACCCACCAAGGGGCAACGCAGACGTACCACGACATCGGACAACGAGTCGAACATTGGCTGGTGCAATCAGCGCAGGAGCATGTTCCAATGGACATCTTTGGTATTCTGAAACGGGTTATTCAGTAGTACGTGGAGGGAGAGATGCGCGTCGTTATCCTGCTCGTCGGCATCGTGATTGGCTGCTTGCTCGGTGCTGTCCTGGGGCTGTTGATCGGGCTGGGTGCTTTGAGCGTTCCCGGGGTCGGTCCGGTCATCGCGGCCGGCTCACTGGCGTCTGTGATTGGCACCGCGAGCATTGGTGCACTAGCAGGCGCAGTGCTCGGGGTTATGAGCATGCTGGTGGCTATCTATGGCATGCGCCGCAGGAGTCAGGCGCGCCCGTGAACGCGGTGTTAGGATGCGTGAGCACAGCTAATGCACGCTCTTCCTCGCCTTCGTCGATGTGACCTGATGCAGCAGGTCGGAGGCCACGAGCAACTTAGGGCGCAGGTAGGGCTGGCGGCGCCGTCGGCACCGCGACCAGCGTGGGTGCAGGGGTCCCCGTGGGCGGCATCGCGATGTCGGGGCCAAGCGCCGGTACTGAGGCCGCGATGACTAGGAGGTCGCGCGGCAAAAGCACGCTGGCGGGCGCTTGCAGTTCCCAGCCAACGTCGCCGCGCTTCCAATCAAGCAGCAATGACCCTAGGTGTTCGACGAGGTAGCCGGGTGATTGCCCCACGGCGACCTCCGCTGCTCCCGGCGCATAGCGCGCAGCGCCCCACCCTGCGCCGTCGCTACGGTCGGTTTGCAAAAACTGCGTCAAGCTCAGCATCGCACCGTTAGCCAGCGTATACGTTTGCCGCACGTTGGCTATGCTGCCGCCCTCGTAGCTCCGAATCTCACTCCGCACGTCGCGGGGGACGGTGCCCGTCGGCAGGGAGGCCGGCTGCAATGGGTACGCCGAGTGCCTGTTGCGCCTCAACGACGGTCGCGAAGGTGCGGTGTTGCGCGGCATCGGGTGTGCTGAACATCGGGGGCGCAGCGCTTGTACCCGGCACAATCTGCTCTACCGCCCCGGTGACATAGCCAACACCGCCGACCCAGGCCCGTGCGGTGACCCGACTGCCATTGCCAACCGTGACACCATTCCAACTGCCGCTCCAAGCACCTGCCGTCAATGGCTGTACTGGTCCGCTGGTTACCCAATTCCCACTGGCAGCCTCGAATTGTCCCTTCAGGGGACGGGATGGGATCTGTCCCAGGCCGTCACGGACGTCGAGCCGGTATCCGCTCCGGTCTAGCTGAAGCGTCGCATGCAACTGGTCTACCGGCTGCGGTCGAAGCGGTTGGATGGGCAGTGGGCCAGTTTCGAGCGACAGCCAAATGTTGTCCGGCCCCTGACCGGTGGGCGCGGCACGACTAAAGCGTGTTTCAGCCCATAAGCTGTATGTTGCGCCGTGCGCTTGCTCGACCGGGGGGATCTGCACCAGCAGCGTTCCGCTCACTGTCTGGCCGGGAACAAGAGGCTGGTCGCAGGCGGGGCGGGACCGGGCAAACGGGCTCCATGGCCAGACCGGCGGCTCTTCCCCTTGCTCATCCAGCAGCACCAGCCGCGCGAGCTCGTCAGCACAGGAGGAGAGTGCGAGCGGTTCGCGACCATGATTACGAAGCACAACCTCCGCCTGAATCAATTCGCCATACAGGTAGTGCAGCTTGGGCAGTTGCAGCCGCATACTAAGGCCGCCTCGGTCAACCACGGCAACTGGTATGGCACCGAGCCTGACGTCCACGGTGCTTGCTGTTGGAAACGGGTGTGCCGTAGCACGCGCAATGATCGCCGTCTGCTGCGTATTCCAGTCTACCGGTCCAGTCAGTACGTGCACCTCCGTCGGCGCACTGGTTGCTCGCGCAGGCACGGCGATGGAAGGGCGCAGCCCTGCTGGCGTCGCTGTGAGCGCCGGCGCGGTCGTCGGAACGGCGGTCGGTGTATTCGTAGGGCGGCTTGCGGGTGCGGGCAACGTGGAGCGCTGAGCCACAGCATGCTCTGGTGTATCCGGCACACCACAGCCAACTAGGACCAGGACGACGAGGAACATACCCAACAGCCTCAGGCACATGGTAACCTCCTCCAACTGCAGGCCTACCTAAGAAGAACGCTGTCGGTTGCCCAAATGTTCCACCTCTGGTTAAACAGCATCACGATGCCGTCGATGGCCCAGCCGCAAAGACGATGCCGTCGCTGAAACCTTGACCCCACTTTTTCGCGATGTACAGGGACACCTTGGAAGAGGTAGTATGCTATGGTACCAACGTACACTCCATCCGTAGGAGATCTTGCTATGATCAAGCTGCACAATGATATCGATGATGAACACCGAGCTACTGCTAGGCAAGATTGGTCGAAAGCGAGCGTTCGGGCGCTGTTGTGGGGAGGGTGGATCGTTGCCAGCACCCTCGGCTGGCTCCTCTACCATTCTCGCTATGGCGGATTCGACTGGCTGGTGGTCGGCGTGCTCACCGGCATCGGACAATGGTTCATTATACGGCATTACATCCAGCATGCAGGCTGGTGGATTGTGGTCACTGCGGTGGGCATGACGGTAGCTGGCATTGTTGGGAATATACTGGCATCCGCCGCTGAGCATCTCGTACCACTGCTCCAGACGTTACACGTCCAGGAGGCGGATACTGCCGTCACCATCAGCAACCTTCGGATGGTGTTAGGCACTGCTATGTTTGGCCTGCTCCTTGGCGGTATGCAATGGCTCGTCGTCTCCCGGCAGTGGTCCAAGGCAGGCCGTTGGATCATCGCAAGCACAGTTGGTGCATTGCTGCCTATCCTGCTACTGGCACTTGTGTCATTAGTTGGAAGTGGCTCGATTGATTTGACTGAGGTCGACGATCTCTTTGGCAGCATTGGTCCCGTCACGCTGATGAGTGCTAGCATGGGTGGACTGACCGGATTCGTCCTGCTGGACTCTAGGCCGGTCGCACGCTAGCGATTCAAGGCCACTGAGCAAACAACCACAATTCATGGAACGATCAACTCGCGCATGACGTCTTGTTGGTATCACCACTGTGTGGGGAAGGAACTGACTGATGCGTAAATTCTATGGATTAGTCTTGCTGTTCGCATTGATTGTAACGGGATGTGGTCGACCACCTACGGGCTCAGCAACTAATGACATGGTAGGGGAGGTCGTACAGACGAAGGCTGCTACGACTGTTACGCAACCATCGGAGACTACAGTGCCTGAGGCCACAAACTCCCCAGCGCTTGCGACAGTGAGCACCACTAGTCTCCCAAGCAGTACCGATGATCCACTGCGGACGGATGCCGCAATGATGGCGAAGGGCCTTGGGATTTCGGTCGATGAGGCCGTCCATCGCTTACAGATGCAAAACTCGATTGGCACGCTCGGCACAGCATTGGAACAACGGGAAGCAGCTACCTTTGGCGGATTATGGATTCAGCAACAACCGGTATACCGCGTGGTCGTCGCCTTTACGCGCAACGGGAACGCTACGATCCAACCATATGTCGCACATACAGCGCTGGCCGATCTGATCGATGTGCGAACTGTAGCGGTCACCTATACAGAGCTGCAGGAAGCACAGAAGCAGGCTGATCAGTTGCTCCCCAGATTGGGGATCTCGTTCTCTTCGGGAATTAATGTCCAAGCAAATCGCGTGGAAGTGAATATCACCGACCGAGTGCTTTTCGATGCTGCGCTACAGCGGGCAAATGCAAAGCTCCCCGATCATGTGGTAGCTATCACCGCATATGAGCCGCTGCGTGGACCGCTACCCTTTCCGATCACCCCTGAGCCACAGATCGCCTTTCCGCAGTTGCGCATGCGGAGTGCAGCGTTTATGGCAGCCCTGCTTGAAGGAAAACTGATCGAGCAAGATGGCTGCCTCAGAGTCCGGCCAAGCGACAGTGGTCCCAGTGATCTTGTGATCTGGCAGCCCGATTATTTTGTAAATAGAAATGGGCTGCGGATCGAGATTCTTGATAGAACGGGCACAGTCGTAGCACGCGTTGGGGACGTAGTCGACGTCGGCGGCGGTGAAACTTCGATGACACAGGAGTTGGAGCAGCAGATGCGCATGCCGTTGCCGAAGCAGTGCGACGGTCCATACTGGCTGATGGGCGAGTTAGACGTGAAGAAATGAGAGCACCAAGGATTATAAGGGCGTTGTTATGCATAAACGATGGATTCGACTGCTGACCATAGCTGGGTTGCTCGTGCTCGGCTTGCGTTCACCGAGTGCGCACGCCGCATTCTTGTTCAACGATCCAGCATTCGCCACGGTATGGAATCGCGCCGATAAACCGGTCCTAGATGAGGTACAACCAGAACGTGGCTTTGTGTGGGGTCCACTCGTGATCGCGAGTGGCGGCATCACGATCGAGCAATACGATGGCGTGCCACGGAGCGTGCAATATTTTGATAAAGCTCGGATGGAGATTAATCTTAAGGTCGCTGATCAGACTGCCTTCGGGCATGTTACGACCGGCCTGCTGGTCAAGGAATTGGTAACAGGTCAGCGGCAGGATGGCGACAATCTTTTCACGCCTCTATCACCCAGTAGCATCCCGGTCGCAGGCGACCCGAACGATCATGGGCAAAACACCGTCGCACCAACCTATGCCAGCTTTACGCATGTGCTCTCGGCATCGGTGCCTTTGGTTACAGGAAATATCATCAACACGCGGATCGATCAGAAAGGGCAGGTTTCCACCTTTACACCACCTGAGCAGCGCCTGCTCGCTGATGCTGATCCCGTCACACAGCATCACATTGCGGATGTGTTCGTGACATATGTCAACCAGACCGGCCAGATTTGGAATGGCAACGGATATGAAGCGGGCTCCGTCTTTGCGGGCGATCCATTGTATGTGTTCGGGCGTCCCATCACGGAGCCCTACTGGGTACGTGCGGTCGTCGCGGGCGATGAACAAGATGTGCTGGTTCAACTTTTTGAACGGCGCGTTCTGACTTATACGCCGCATAATGCTGATCCCAACAAGGTTGAGATGGGCAACGTTGGGCAGCATTATTTCAGGTGGCGTTACCATCCGAATGAAGGATGTCGACCACCAGCGGTGCTTCCTACCCCAACTTCCGGCGACTTTCCCAACGATTTCAGCCAATACCTCGCTGCCTACCAGCGGAGTGGGCCGATTCCAGCGGGTGGTCCAGGGAACGTGCTGCCCTATCCCACCGGTGCGCGCACGCTTTATGGCTCCCCGGCACTCTCCAGCGATGGGCAAGTCATCGTCTTTTCAGCGAATGACCAGGGGGTGATCGCACTGCGGGTCGGCGCAACTTTCGATCAGGTCTGCGAGCTGTGGCGCTACAAGCCAGCGGCACCAGGAGTATCCTTCGACGCGACGCCACTACTCTATGGTGGACTAGCCTTCGTCGGGGATAGCACGGGGGCCTTGTATGCCATCGATCTTCAAACCGGCACTCCCAGATGGGTCAGCACGGCACTACTTCGAATTCGTGTAGGCATGCCGGTCAGTGATGGCACCAACCTGTACTTCACGGGGCGGACCAAAGAAATCCCGCAGATAAACTATGGTTTCGCGGGAGGCTATCTGTACGCGGTAAGCATCGCTGATGGGAGTTTAGTCTGGCAGAGTTGCCTCGTGGAGGGCGTGAACAACAACGTAATCTTCGGCTTCGATGACAACCTGTATTTCGGGGCCTGGGAAAACCAGGTGTATGCCTACACTCGTAGTGGTCAACCCGTTGATGGGTGGCCATCCCAGCAGATCGGGTATGCTGCGTCTGCACCAACAGCTTCGGGGCCGCTCACGTTCGCACATGATCGGATCTATGGGGAGGCGGGAGATTACCTCTTCGCCCTGGATCGTCATGGCCAGATTGTCGATCAGGTCGAAATTGGCGGCGGCATCGGCGGCGGTTTTGCTCCAGCCGTCGTTAACGACCGCGTGTATGTTGCTATCACCCATGAGACAGCGGGACAAGCACCGACGACAGAAATCCAAGGTCTGTCTGCGACGAACTTTGGTGATGTGCAATTCCGGTGGGGGCTGGACGAGGAAGTCGGCGGAGCACTTGCCGTTGTCGATGGTTACCTGTATGTTCCCTCGGCAGGTACACGCTTGTACCAGGTGAAGATTGATGATCCGAGCGTGAGCCGCCGACTCTTCACGAGCGGCGATGGCTTTCGATACAATGCACCGCTTGTTGCGGACGGTCGTGTCTATAGCGAGGGCGGTGACGGCAGTTTGTATATCGCCAAGTAAGCTTGGGATGTATGGGGCTTGACCGGGAACTATCAGTTCGCGCATGACGTCTTGTTGGTATCACCACTATGTGGGGAAGGAACGGACTGATGCGTAAATTCTGTGGATTATCCTTGCTGTTCGCGTTGATGGTAATGGGGTGCGGGCGACCGCCGACCACGGCAACAACCGATGACGTGACGACAAGTGTTGTAGCAACGAAGACTCCCACGAGTGTCTCAGATTCATTCCTCATCACGCCTGCCACAAGTAATGCGATAGGGGTCATAGACTGGGTCAATTTCATCAAGTTCAACGACATTACGTATGTGGCAGGTGACAACCCGGGGCGTACACTTACTGAGGCCGATCTCGGGCCAGAGTTTGCCAAAGTCCGCTCTAAACTTGCCGACACTGTGGGCGATCCTAGCTACCGGTCGCAGAATAGCGACGCGGCGTTTCTTGAAGCCGGTACACCAGTCTTCGCCATCAAAGGCTATGCTCCCAATGTCATGCTGGCAGCACACTTGCAGGACCGCCTCGTGCTGTATCAAGCGGACACAAATCCAGCGGCGAAACGTGGGGGTGATCTACTTGATCTTGACGGTAAGGTCACCTTCATTAGCATCAACAGCATGCAAGACGGTACGACCGAGCAAGGGACAATTAAAGATCCTGATCGGGTTGCAAAGCTGGTCAGGCTGATTCTCCAGGCTCCAGTCTCGCAAACACCCATTGTGCAACTTGGAGATGGGCCGGGCTTCGTTATTGCCTTCCATCTGATTAATGGACTGGTGCTGACTCGCGTGTACGGCACGGGATCGGGCGAGCTACAGCGAGGGATTATGCTGCCTCAGGCGTTCGCCGACGAGGTGGTTCTAGCGATTGGCACTCATCGTACACCGGTACCGTGAGAGCGTGTGGATCGTCTCTGACATGTCATTCTTGATCGACACGCGAGCTGACAGCCATGCGACAGAATGACAGAACGAGGGCATATGCGAGTTCAATTCCTCTTGATCATCGCAATCTTCCTGAGTGGTTGTGGTGAACCGCCGCAGGCTAACCGTAGTATGATTGTGGAAACACCGCCGGTTGGCGTCTCTACGTCAGTACACATTTTTCCGATGAAAGCCACGCAGTCAACTACCACGCAATCACCAACGTCACTTCCCCCAGTGCAACTCTGTCGTGCTTCGGATCTTGATGTTAGAAACCAATCGGTCAGATCCACAGTGCAGATGGTTTCGGCAACGTTTGAACTGACGAATACCCTGTCAATGGCTTGCCGCCTCACGGGCAGCCTTGAGGTGGGGTTATGGGGACGGCACGGACGAAGGATCGTTCCTCAACAACAGAATAAAAGCCACGCCTAATCTCGTTGTCGATGGCTGGGAAATGAGCAATGAGACGAACTATACGTTCCCATTCTGGCCCACGCTAGGTGGTGAAACCTATCCACTCCCATTTGCACTTTTTGACAAGCATGGACAGTGGATGCTGACGATTCCATACGTTATGGCACATGCCGAGCCAACTCGTTCGCAGCACGCAGAAATGGTAACCGGTCCCTGGGAGTTTAAGTTTGTCGTCCCGTAAACCATTTGGTTTTGAACAGAGCCAAGCTTTACTTGAGCGGCAAATCCTGCATCGATCCATCGCTGTTCCGCACTTTGGCATAGAATAAGGAGCGATAACCGCTAAAGCCAAGCCACAGCTTTTGTCCATTCGCCATATTATAGACGTAGATGAGCAAGCCACTCCCCGTGATTTCGTCGGGCTTGCCAAAGAGCTGTTCGGCTGCCGACGGCGTCAAAGTTTGAGTTAACTTGGGCTGCATAGCAGCGATGGTTCGAGGCATGGAGGTCGTGGATGAAGTTGGCTCGTTAGCGGCCTCTGCTCCGGTGATAACACAACCTGTGAGTGTGGTTGCTAGGATGACGACTAACAGGCATACTCGATAGTACACGGTTTGGCTCCTTGTGCATGCTGCTTTATGGCAGTGCAGTATTGCATTGAACCAGTCGTGATGCAAGGCGTTGCTCTAGGGAGCAGTATGGATCTCAACTCGGATGTTGGCGAGAGTTTCGGGCAGTGGGAGATCGGCGCAGATGCACAGGTGATCCCGTTGGTGACATCGGTCAACATTGCATGTGGCTGGCATGCCGGTGATCCAACTGTTATGAGAACGACCGTCGAATTAGCGCGGCAGCATGGCGTAGCCGTTGGAGCGCATCCCGGTTACCCCGACCTACAAGGCTTTGGACGACGTGCGATGGCCTTGTCGCCTGATGAGATCACCGATGGTACGTTGTATCAGATCGGTGCTTTAGCGGCTTTTACACGAGCAGCCGGGGTACTATTAATGCATGTCAAGCCACACGGTGCGGTGTATAACTTGGCAGCCAAGGACGAGCGTGTCGCGTCCGCGATCGCACGAGCCGTCCGAGCCTTTGACCCTGATCTGGTGCTGGTAGGACTGAGCAACAGCGCGTTGACTGCTGCAGGGGAGCAAGCGGGCCTACGTGTTGCCCACGAGGGTTTTATTGACCGGCGCTATGAACCGAACGGAATGCTACGAGCACGGCAAGCCGAGGGTGCATTGCTTGACCAGGTGAGTGCGGTTGAGCAAGCGCTCGGTCTGGCGCAGCGTGGCGGGGTACGGACTGCGGATGGTGGTTGGCTGGCAGTGCGGGCCGATACACTCTGCATTCATGGCGACTCACCAGAGGCGGCGCAGTTGGCTCAAGCAGTGCGGGCCGCGTTCGATGCTGCCGGCATTGTGATCGCACCCTTCAGGCAGGCGACGTAATGACGACCACACCACAGTGGACATTTGCCGATGTTGGTGAGGGTGGTTTGCTGATTGGGCGTGCTCCAGCTACGGGCGATTATGCGGGCCGACTGCGTGAATTAGCTCGCCGTTTACTTGCCGACCACTTGCCGGGGGTCTATGACTATGTGCCGGCAAGTACAACCTTGCTCCTATGCTATGACAGCCTGACGATCTCGCGGGCAGCGCTGGTGGAGCAGGTGTGCAGGTACGAAGATGTGGTGCCACCGGTCGTAGCGACGTCACGGACGATTTCGATTACTGTCGAGTATGGTGGTAGAGCAGGACCGGATCTGGAGGAGGTTGCTGCGGCCACGGGCCTGACGTTAGCTGAGGTCGTGCGGTTGCACACCGCCGCGCCGTTTCCGGTCGAGATGATCGGCTTCATGCCGGGCTTTCCATACCTGGGCGGTTTGCCGGTGGTGCTCAATTTGCCCCGGCGGAGCGTGCCACGGGTGATGGTCCCGGCTGGCTCGGTGGCGATTGCCAATGGACGGAGTGGCATTTATCCGGCAGCGGCACCGGGTGGTTGGCATCTGATTGGTCGCACCACGGTGCTCCTGTTCGATCCGGAGCGTGAACCTCCGGCGCTCCTCGCGCCGGGTGATTATGTACAGTTCGTCGCCCAAGCAACCCATTTTTGAAGTACTCCAAGCTGGCCTGCAAACAACGATGCAGGACGGTGGACGGCGTGGCTATCGCGCGGTGGGTGTACCAGAAAGCGGAGCACTTGATCGCTTTGCCTACCGCGCCGCGAATATGCTCCTTAGCAATACGCCAGAGGCAGCCGTCTTAGAGGTGCTGCTGAGCGGCCTGCGATTACGAGTGCTGACGGCGACGATCGTTACGGTGACGGGGGCCGACTTAGGCGCGATGCTTGATGATAGCGCATTGCCAGGTTGGGCGACGTATACAGTAGAAGCAGGACAACAGTTGGCCTTCATGCACCGGCAACGTGGTGCGCGAGCATACCTAGGTGTGGCAGGTGGTATTGCCGTCGATCCCGTTCTCAGCTCGCGCAGTACATATTTGCCCGACGGCTGGGGCGGCTTCGAGGGACGCGCATTGCGTCGCGGGGATATTGTGGAGGCGTATCAAGGCCAACGGCCAAGACTGAGGTGGCTGCCGCCCGAGCACCGCCCGCCATATAGCAGCATGCCGGAACTACGCTCGATTGCGGGACCACATCTGCATCTGTTCCATGCCGGCGCTATCAAGCGCTGGCAAGCGACCACCTATACGCTCAGCAACGAGTGTGACCGGATGGGCTACCGCCTAAAGGGAACAGGCTTAGACGCTGCGGGGACAAATTTACCTTCGGGTGGAGTGTTACCGGGTGTGGTGCAGGTACCGCCGGGGGGAGCACCGATTTTGCTGATGGCCGATGCACAAACGACCGGTGGCTATCCGATCATCGGCACGGTTATTGGTGCTGACCTGCCACTTGCAGCCCAATTGTTGCCGGGTGACCAGTTGCGATTCCGGCTCGTCGGATTGGAGGCGGCGCGCGGCGCGCTGCACGACCAGCAACGCTGGCTGCAGACAGTACAAGAGATGATGGTTGAAGGGGCAGCCGTTTAGGGCGTGCAGGTGCGAGGGATCAAAGGTATGCTGGGCAATGAGCAGCGGATGCTATAATGCGCCGGTTTGTATGATTGAGCAGAGGTATATGTGAAGATTCTTGTCGTCGGTGCGGGGCTGGCCGGGCTCACCTGTGCACGACTTTTACACAAAGCGGGACAGGAGGTCGTCGTCCTGGAAGCAGCAGATGGGGTCGGGGGACGGGTACGGTCAGATCAGATCGATGGCTATACGTGTGACCGGGGCTTCCAGGTTTTGTTCGATGGCTATCCCGCTGCACGACGACAGCTCGACCTGACTGAGCTGGAGCTGCGAGCCTTCGATCCTGGCGCGTTGATCTGCCGCAATGGGCAGCGCTCGATCTTAACTGATCCCCTGCGCGACCGGCAGCTGAAGGACGTGATCGCGGCCATAAGGACGCCCGAGATTCCGCTGCTCGACAAGCTACGTACGCTACGGCTTGTGCTGGCCCTGGGCTGGAGTGGACGTGATCCACAACGCTTTGGGGAGCAGTCGACTATCGCATTCCTTCAGGCGCAGGGCTTTACTCAGGCCACGATTGATCGCTTTTTTCGGCCCTTTTATGGGGGGATTTTTCTGGAGCGGCCATTAGCGACGACAGCCGCCGCCTTCGCCTTTTATTTTGAGATGCTGGCACGCGGCAACACGGTCATTCCGGCGGCGGGGATGGGGGCGATCACCGAACAGTTGGCAGCACCACTGGCAGCGGCAGGAGCCATTCGACTCAATACGTCGGTGGAGAGCTTGCGTTACAGCGGAGATCGCGTTAGCGGCGTACGGCTACGGGACGGACAAGAGCTTGATGCCGATGCGGTTGTCCTGGCGACGGATGCGCCCGCAGCGCACAGGCTGGTTGATATGCCGACACCCGCAGGTGCACGGCAAACCGTTGCAATCTATTTCGCGGGGCGCAGACCGGTCTACCAGGGCAAAAAGATTATGCTCAATGCTAACGCAGATGCCTTCGTGAACAATGCGCAGCAATTGTCAGCGGTCGCACCCGAGTGTGCACCGGAGGGACGCCATCTGCTGAGTGCGACGATCTTGGGCACGCCGGCCGGGGATGATCGCGAGCTGGTTGGTCGGGCGATGAGGGATTTACGCCGAATGTGGGCAGGCGATGCAGGGGCGCTGGCTGCGCTCGACACCTATTACCCACTCAAGGTGTATCGCATCACGTATGCCCAGTTCGATCAGCCGCCCGGCATCAGCAGCCGATTGCCCGGTAATCAAGCTGCGCATGCCGATGGGACACCGATCCCCGGACTGTATATCGCAGCCGAGTGGACCGAAGCGAGCAGTATTAATGGAGCAATCTTGAGTGGTGAACAATGTGCGACACTGGTACAAAACGAACAAAGCTTACCAGCATGAGCGGCTATGAGCGGAGCTAGGACCCTTCGTCCAATAGCAGCCGGATCATATCCAATAAATGGTCTACGTCAAACGGCTTCTGGATAATGACCGCGCCCTCGGCTTCCATATCGGCAAACCAGGGTTTACGGCTGAGCGCGGTCATGATAATGATGGGAATGCCCTGGTCTTGCAAACGCTGCTTCAGCAGGTTAAAAACCTGTACACCATCAAGCTGGGGCATCATCACATCGGAGATCACGAGGTCGGGCTGGAGCGTTGCCAAGCGCTCGATCCCTTGCAAGCCATCGGAGGCTGCGACCATCTCATAGCCGGCATCCTTCAAGGCGATTTCAAGTACAAGCTGCATTCCCAGGTCATCGTCGATGACGAATATGGTTTTGGGCATCCCAGTCCTTCCCGGATCAACAAGAGGCACAACGTCGCGCATTATAGCAGACAAGGGCGAACGCCTTGCGAACCGGGCAGGATAATCCAAGGAATGCTAGACCAGCTGCAAGCGCGCACCGTGCGTGCGGCGCGGTTCCAGCCAGCCGGTTGCTTGTTCAGGTGCCACGGTCAACCCCGCCGCATACATACCCGGGCCGCGTGCTGCAAGCTGTGCAGCGAGCGGGCTAGCGTGCTCGGTTGGCTGAGCAAGTACCAGCGTAGCCTGGCTAAGCGGCAGATGCACAATGTCGGCGGCCAGGTCCACATCATGAGCGCGGTCGGAAGGTCGCTCATCGAGCAACAGTCCATAGTGCTCCGCCGTCGCCTGCAGATCCGTAACACCCACAACGACCCGGCTCACACCTAGCACACCGTTAGGATGCTGCGTTGCATCACCGGTGGGCACGCGCAGGTTGCGGGGTGTCCGATCCTCGATCAAAAATGGCAGTCCTTGGCCTTCCGGCGCAAAGGCGCCGAGCCAACGTAACTCGGTGCCATCCGGTCGTTGCCGGCCATTAGGATGGGGGCCATCGAAGGCGATCTGTTTGCTGGACAACATGTCGATCTCCGCCTGGAGCGCCGAACAGCCCAGCGCGTAGTCGATCAATCCACTACCCATCCCAACGAAACGCCACCAGCGATGCAGCTGAGGGGTTCCAGGATCATTAAAAGCAATAAGCTCAAGGTAGCTCCCGTCCGCAAACGGAATCAAGGCGTTCTCGGTCAAACCATCGGCATGCGCGCCACCGGGCGTAACGGTAAAACCCAGCGTGGTGTAATCCAGAATCGCTATATATAGGTCGGGTACCAGGATGACCAGATGATCAAGTTGCATCGCCAACCCTCCTTATTAATACAGTCAGGCTCCCACCGGCTGCAGGGGTTGCTCCTGCTCGATGCGGTCCAGACGGCGCGTTTCGCCCAGCTGCGGCATCCACAACCGGTCTTGCTCCAACCCTTGAGCCTCCCACCAGGCCCGCAGCCGGAGCGCCGGTTCGCCAACGGGCTCGTCGGTTAGGCGAAAGGTACCATAGTGGATCGGCAGCATGTGCTGGGCACCGAGCAGCTTCCAGACCTCGCCGGCCTCTTCGGGATTCATATGCACACCGACCATAAACCAACGCGGATCATAGGCGCCAATGGGCAGGATCGCCCAATCTAGCCGGGGAAAGCGCGCCGCAACTTCCTGGAAACCGGAGAACAAGGCCGAATCGCCAGCGAAGTAGACGCGCTGCGTGCCTTCAATGACATAGCCGCCCCACCAGCTTTTGTTGGTATCCCATGGCAAGCGCCGGCTCCAATGCTGTGCCGGTACAAAGGTGATGCGCAAGGGGCCAACCGTGGTGCTGTCCCACCAGCCAAACTCTTGCACATGGCGAAAGCCTCTCCGGTGCATATACTGGCGGAGGCCTGCCGGAACAAAGATTTGGGTCTTGGGATCGAGCCGCCGCAAGGTTGGCAAATCAAGATGATCATAATGGTTATGCGAAAGCAAGACGAGATCGGGCGGCGGTACATTTTCCAAGTTCAGACCGGGCTGCGATAAACGGGGAACGAAGCGCGTGATGGCGTTGCTCCATACGGGATCACATAGAATCGTATAGCCGTCCAGCTGCAGCACAATGCTGGCATGGCCGATCCACGTCAAGGTATTGTCGCCGGTGCGAAGGGCGCTGCCATCATTATGGATAGATTGCGGCAAGACGGTGCGCTCAACAGGTGGTGGCGGCAAGTTGCGCCGGCTTAAGCGCCAGCGCAATAGATCGGGCAAGTTACGGGGCAACTCGGGATCGAGATTATGATAGAGCACGCGGCCTCCGGCATTATTTAAACTCTTGGAGCATTGTACAGCAGTGCCATCGGCAGCCGGCATTTTCGCATATACTTGCGCGGCAGGAGGAACACAGTGCATGGGTATGCTGTCGCTGAAAACACGGATCTTGCTCGCCGTTGGCATTATTGCGACGATCTTCGCCGGTATCTTGGATTTTGAACATGGCAACGCGGTGTTGTCTTTCGTCGTGGCCGGGGTTGCGCTGGCAATGCTCGCTGCGATTGTGGGCGACGCTACCGAACAACTTGGCACCCACTTGGGTCCGGCCGCGACCGGTGTGTTGCAATCGGCAATCGGCAACTTGCCGGAGCTCTTCGTCGGCATTTTTGCCTTACGGGCGGGATTGCTGGATGTCGTACAGGCAGCACTGGTTGGTTCGATCTTAGGCAACAGTTTGCTCGTGCTGGGCCTCGCATTTCTGGTCGGTGGTCTACGTAACGGCACGCAGCGCTTTGCCAAGGAGCAGCCCCGCGTGATTGCGACGCTCACACTGCTGGCGGTTTCGGCGCTGGTTGTGCCGACGCTTGCCCAAAAGCTGCACACACCGGCCGGCTCGCACGCCGAGACACTAAGTATTGCGTGTGCCATCGTGTTATTAGTGGTGTTCGTCGCGAGCATCCCGTTTTCTGTGAGTGGGGGCGCGGTGGCCGTAGAGGATGAAGAGGAAAAAGGTCAAGGCTGGCCGCTATGGCTGGCAATCACGCTACTGGTGCTGGCAGGGGTTGGCTCGGCCTTTGTTTCCGACTGGTTCGTCGCAGCACTCGGTCCGGCGATCAAAGTTCTGCATATCTCGCAGGCCTTCACCGGCCTGGTGATCGTGGCGATTGCCGGCAACGCGGTCGAAAATGTGGTCGGTATTCAGCTGGCAGCTCGTAACAAGCCCGACTTCGCGATCAGCGTGATTTTGAATAGCTCGTTACAGGTCGCTCTGGCCCTGACACCGGCACTGGTGTTGCTGAGCTTCGTGGTGGGCACGACGCATCTCACGCTCGTCTTGCCGCCGCTGCTGGTTGCCGCGCTCGGCTTGACGACGGCTTTAAGCGCGATCATTGTTTACGATGGCGAATCGATCTGGCTGGAAGGCGTGGCGCTGCTCGGCTTGTACGGCATCATCGCCGCCTCGTTCTGGTGGGGCTGATGGGATGCACCCGTTGTCCGCTGCATATCTTGCTACAATAAATATGAACAGCCAGACAGGGCTGGTATCAAGAGGACAGCGGATGCAACAGCTTTTGATCGATGCTGTAACCGCGCCGGATGCAGTGCGTGCTGCAGCCCGCGACTTTATGCAGATCGAGGATTATATTATTCAGCCTAATGGCAGTGTCGTGTTGCATGGCCGGCTACTGGTCGATGCGCAGCGCGTCTACCGGCCACTGCGCCAGCGGCTCGAAGCCGTGGGCTTTACCCCTTTTGTGACACGTACCGTCGACGGTGTGGAGCTCGTTGCCCGGCCTGGGGTGATCCAGCACAAGCCGGCACGGCTATGGATCAACGTTGTTTTGCTGGTCGTGACGATCATCACGGTGCTGCTGAATGGAGCCCTGAGCGAAGGGGCCGATCCGTTCGGACAACCACTCAGCATCTTGCGTGGCTTGCCGTTTATGCTGACGCTCTTGGGCATCCTGGGGACGCATGAGATGGGCCATTTCATCGTCGGCCGTCTGCGAGGCGCGCCGATGAGCTGGCCATACTTCATTCCCATGCCTCCGGGCATCACGCTGACCGGCACGATGGGCGCGGTGATCGTGCAGCGCGAGCCGCTTGAAGACCGGCGGACTTTGCTGGAGGTCGGCATCGCCGGACCACTCGCCGGTCTCGTGGTCGCGGTGCCATTGCTCTTTCTAGGGTTGCATGTGTCCACGGTTGGTGCCTCCGCACCGGGTAGCATCCAGGAAGGGAACTCACTGTTCTACCTGTTGGCCAAGTTCATCGTTTTTGGCCAGCGGCTGCCGGGCAATGGCGTTGATGTAGAATTGAGCAGCATTGCTTGGGGAGCCTGGATTGGCCTGCTGATTACGATGCTCAATCTGCTACCGATTGGACAACTTGACGGTGGTCATGTGGCCTATGCGCTCCTCGGGCGCAAAGCCGATTACCTGGCCTACACCATGATCGGTGTCTGTGTTGTGCTGGGCATCTTTGTTTCGCACACCTGGCTCTTATGGGCCGTCTTGCCGTTGCTCACCGGCATCCGGCATCCGGCACCGTTTAATGACGTCCCAGGGCTGGATCGCAAACATACGGCGCTGGCGATCTTTGGACTGATCGTTTTCTTTTTGCTGCTGGTCCCGGTGCCGCTAACGGTGCCGGGTGGCTAAATCGAGGCTGGATCGAGTATTATAGGTTTTTAAGGAGAATACAGATGGCACCCCAACCACCCAACCCCGCACCGAAACGCGTTCTGATCGTCGCCGCGCATCCCGATGATGCTGAGTTTACCGCCGGCGGTACGTTGGCCCACTGGCAGAGCCAGGGCACGTCGATCCATTATTGCCTGGTGACAGATGGGATTAGTGGCTCGCGTGACCCGAACCAAACGCCTGAGCAACTGGCGAAGATTCGGCATGACGAGCAGCGCGCGGCCGCTGCTGTCCTGGGCTGTACCGACATCACCTTCCTAGGCTATCCCGATGGACGGGTCGAGCCCTCACTGGCGTTGCGGTGGGATATAGCTCGCGTGATTCGCAAGGTCCGCCCGGATGTCGTGATTACGCAGGACCCGCTGTTCCGCTACGGCCCGACCTATATCAACCACCCCGATCACCGCGCTGTGGCCGACGCAACACTCGCCGCGATCATGCCGACGGCCAATACGCTATTGGCAGCGCTGGACCTGCTTGAAGAAGGGCTGGAGCCGCATGATGTACGCGAAATCTATCTGGGCTCGGCCGTTAATCCCACGGTCTTTGTGCCGTTGACGACTGAGGACCTCAACAGGAAGTTCGCGGCCTTGCGAGAACACCACAGCCAGTTGGATGGTTGGTCGGGCGAACAAATGGTGCGCGATTGGGCCGCCGAGGCTGCCCGCATGGCCCGTGAGGCGGGCATCGATTGTGAGTTCGCCGAACGGTTCGGCTATATCCGGCTGAAGGACGATCCCAAAGACGAGCCGGTCACAGAAGAGACGGAAACGGCTGCCGAGGCGTAAGCAAGGCTGAACCGGTGCTCGCAGCCTGCCTCAATAGCTTAAGCCGTGACCAAAGCGATACAGCGGATGCTCCGAATCGTAGGGCACGTCCGGCTTTTGTGCCAGTACCGCCTCCATAGATGACGGTAGTTCGAACGGCAGCTTGCCCTGCGGGGCAAGTCGTCTTGCGCGACCAACGTGGCTCGGTGGCAAGATCGGCCATTCGGTGCAGGGCCACCCGTATGCCGACCGCTAGGTACTCCTGGCGGGCCATATTGCCGAACTGCTCGACCAGTGCTTCGTCACGGGTCGCCGCCAAGCCGAGTGGCTCAGGCTATTGCGAAA
>JACDGP010000088.1 GCA_013821605.1 Herpetosiphonaceae bacterium | reverse complement strand
GGACGTGGAGGCACTGGCGGCAGTGCTCCATGTGCCGGAGCATGTTACTGCAGAGTATCTTGGGCAACGGCTGGTGGCGCTGGACGAGGTGCTGGGCAGAGAGCCAGCGGTCGAGGAGGTCGAGACGGCGCTGGCAGCAGGGTTTGCTGAAGCGTGGGGCATCGTGCTTGAGCCGGGGACGTTGACGGCAGCCGAGCGCGTGCGCGCCAGCGAACTGGTAGGCGAGAAATATGGCAATGACGCGTGGACGCGGCGACGCTAGAGGTCTGCTGGCAGGATAGCGTCAGGCGTAGACCGGCCGGTGAGCAGGGTCGCAAGCGCAGCCTCCGCTATCGCACGAACCTCGGCCGTCAAGATAGCACAGCCGGCACCCCAATCACCGTCAATGACGAGCGCACGATGCACCTCTTGGAGATCAGCGATCACTGATGGCTGGTCACGACCAAGCAGATCAGCCAGGGCCGCTGAGTCCTCGTTGGTTAACGCTGCTATGAGCCGGTGGTAGTCGAGGTTACATTGGCGAGCCAGAGCTAACGTGTAATTGGATAGATCATCGTCGAGATCGATCAGCATTCTTGATCTCCTTCTCACCTTACTGCGCATGCTACCACACGGTAGATAGACTCTACGACTTCAAAAATTGCTGCATCCAGTTTTTCGCGTGATGACGTATGTGATGTCAGGACAGTTCAAATGACCTAATGGTGAGCATTACGTCGTCGTAGTACTTTTGGCAGTACATTTGGTCGCTATTCGAGATGTGTAACTGGTGGTATGATTGTTGCATATTCTTTGATATCGGCTATGCTCACTCACGACGGGGTATCGAGCATTACAAGGAGGCGAATCCATGACGGAACGCGACGAAAAGAGCCTGTTCGACAAGACGGTTTCACGGCGGAACTTGCTTAAAGGTGTTGGTGTTGGCGGCGCTGCAGCAATCTTCGCCAACGCTCTGGGCGTGACGGCCGCCGGGGCAGCTCCGGCCGGCGACGATCCGCTCACCATTTTGAGCCTTGGTGCGACGGCAGAAGGGCTCGCCATCACAGCCTTCTACTCGATCATTACCAAGAGTTCGTTTTATGGTAGCCTGCCGTCGGTCTACCAGAACTACCTGAAGTCCGCGTTGGCTCAAGAGCAGGCACATTATGACTTGTGGACCGCGAACGGCGGCAAGCCATTGACCAACCAGTTCTTCTTCCCGGATGGCATTCTTGATAATCTGGCGCTGTATGTGTACACGACCGACGTGCTGGAAGGCACCTTCGTCGGCGCATATCTGGCTGCTATCCGGCGCTTCGCCGAGTTGGGCCGCCCAGATCTGTCATGGACGGTCGCTTCGGTCATGGGTATTGAGGCCGAGCACAAAGCTCTCAACCGTGCAATGGGCATCTCGCAGGCGAATAGTGCTGGCGCCAGCGACGGCATCCAGAATTCACCCACCCGCGAACCTTTCGAGGCTGCGACGCTGTACCAGGTTTCGCAGGTCGCCCCGACCGTCGGACCAACTCTCATGGGTGGTGTAGCACCCGCATCGGCCGGCCCGTTGCTGGCAGGTGTGAACTTCGCTACCGGCCCAGTAACACAGCCTGACCGCGCCACAGCACTTTCGGTGGCGAATCCTTTGACGAACACGCCGGTTCCGTTCCAGGCCTTCAGCTTTTCGAACAAGCACCAACTGAAGACCAAGTAACAGCACCTTCGGATAGTCGTTTTATTGCTCATCCAGAGCACGTCGCATGGCATCGTGCCGGCGACGTGCTTTTTGTTTTGCTCGTAAACAAGAAGGAGCGCTTATGCGCCATAGTTACGTACTTCTCTTTCTTCCATTGCTGCTGATGGCTTTCTTCATGCAACCGCGTCCGGCTTTAGCAGACAGCAATCTGTGTTTTAACGTGCCCGGCATCACCAGCTGTATCGCGGGTCGCTTTCAAGAGTACTGGGAGCAGAACGGTGGTCTGCCGGTCTTTGGCTATCCGCTCACGAATGCGACGATGGAACAGACGGCGGAAGGGAGCTTCCTGACACAGTATTTCGAACGCAATCGTTTCGAACTCCATCAAGATAAGGCACGTCCGTATGATGTATTACTGGGACGGCTGGGCGATGACCGGCTGAAACAAGAAGACCGTGATTGGCATGATTTCGGGCCGACCAAGGCCACGACCGGCTGTCTGTTCTTTCCCGAGACAAACCATAATGTTTGTGATCTGCAAAATAGTGCTGGCTTCAAGAGCTATTGGGAAGGGCACGGGTTACAAGACCCGACACTCAACGGCTACCAGCGTTCGCTCGCACTCTTCGGGTTGCCACTTTCTGACTTCACAGTTGAAACAAATGCGGCTGGCGACACAGTCGTTACACAGTGGTTCGAGCGGGCACGCTTTGAGTTCCATATTGACAAGCCGGTCCAATACCGGGTGCTGCTGGGCTTGTTGGGGAACGAAACCCGCAACCCCCAGGCCCCACCACCATCCCCGCTGCCGCCACCGGAACCAGCCCCGAACCGTCCGTGTGATGGCATTGGTGGACCAGATGGTGGCATTGCACTACCACCCTGTGTACATATGGGCGAGTCGTTGGTGATCGGGCTGCTGAGCTTTGCCCCGAACCAAGCGGTCAGCTTTTCGCTCACGAATAGCAGGGGACAAGCTGTGGGTGGGAGTCAGAGTACGACCACCAATCAGAACGGTCAGGCCAGCATTACCATCAACACCGGCAGCTATGGCGGCACCGCACTCGCCTCCGGAGATTATGTTTTCATGGCCCAGAGCAGCGGTCATAGTGCTCATATACCCTTCAGGGTTATTCCTTGACCGCGAAGCTAGGCAGCAGTTAAACGACGAGGCGGAGCATATGCTCCGCTTCGTGCGTTGTCGCCCATGGGGGGTGTACCATTATGACGACAACTAGACGTTGTGTCTCCCCAGTAATTGGGGTTCACTCTAATATTCGCTGGCAGAAGGCAATGTGGATGCACCAATTTGGTGGGAACACCCCACGTAGCGGGAAACCATGCAAAATATGACCGCTAGCGAGAATACGGGTTTGCCACCCCTGGTAGCTGTGGTCGGACCGACCGGCATCGGCAAGACGGCGGTGGCGATTGAGCTGGCGCAGCGACTCAATGGCGAAATCGTAGGAGCCGACTCACGCCAGGTGTACCGTGAGATGGAGATCGGTACGGCCAAGCCGACGCGTGCTGAGCAGGCAGCAGTGCCGCACCGGCTGATCGACGTAGTCGCGCCGAATGAGCCCTTCTCACTCGCAATGTATTATGACGCTGCAACCGACGCCATTGCCGATATCACGCGACGCGGTAAGCTGCCACTGCTGGTGGGCGGGACCGGCCAATACCTACAAGCCGTCCTTGAAGGCTGGCAAATTCCACGCGTCGCGCCCAATTGGGCGCGGCGCGCAGCATGGGAAGCGCAGGCCGCGACGGAGGGGGTGGCAACACTCTACGCGCACTTAGCGCTGATCGATCCACTGGCGGCCCAGGGCATCATGCCCAACAACCTGCGACGAATTATCCGGGCGCTGGAAGTCTATGCCGTTACGGGCCGGCCAATTTCTGAGCGGCAAACGAAAGTGCCGCCGCCATATCGTATTACGACACTGTGGCTGGATGTAGAGCGCGATCAGCTGTATCCACGGCTCGATGCCCGCGTTGAGCGTATGATGGGGCTCGGCTTACTCCAGGAGGTCACGAGCTTGGTCGAGCGGGGCTATGACTGGTCGTTGCCCGCCATGTCGAGCCTCGGCTACCGGGAATGGCAGCCATATTTCATGGGTGAGGCAACAGTCGCAGCTTGTGTGGAGCGGCTAAAGTTCAATACCCATAACTTTGTACGTAAGCAGACGAGTTGGTTCAAACGGCTGCCGAAGCTACAGCGCATCAGTGCGGAGGGCGATGTGTTGTGGAAGGCGCTGGCGGCTTACCACACCTAAGAGCAGCGCGACGGTGCAACGAACACCGTCGCATTCCAACCGTCTTGGACTATAGCCGATGCGCTTCATTGGGCAGGAGCCGCCGTCTTCGACGACCGGGGGGCCGGTGTCCGGCGGGCCACCACGATACGGTAGATCGTCAGCGCCATGAGGCTCACCACACTGCTCAAATACAAACCAACTGCCCAAGGCGCGCCACTGTCCGTACCGCTAAAGAAACCGTGGAACAGCACCAAGAGATAGAAGGCGAAGCTGAGGTAATGGAGCAGCCGCCACACACGATAGCCGATAAAACGGCGAATATAGAACGTGAGCGAGACCAGCAGGCCGATATACAGCCCAACCTGTCCAAGGCCAACCCACAGGGGTCGGTATTGCGCAGTTGCAAATGGGAGGAGCAATTGGGCCGGCGTATATTTGCTATAGCCGTCACCGAGTAGGATCAGGCCGTGGAACGAGCCCAGAGCCAGTCCCAGCAGGCTAGTGTATTGGTGGAGGTCGGTCGCAGCCGGTCCACCGGGCCATAGGCGGGCAAGCTTGTTGGTGATCGACAGGCCCAAGACCATCGAGAGCCACAGTAGGGCGAAAGCAACAAAGGCAGTGGCACGCGACACGTACCAGAAGGCGTGAGGATTTGCTCCACTAAGGGAGGTTTGTAACCCCGCAAGCCAGGGAACGTGCGTCATCAACGCCAGCAAGATGCCCACTAGAAAGCCGCCGCCAACGGTGAGCAGTCCACGAATGATGGGGAAGCCGGCATTCTGCGGCTCGGGCGATGGCGACTGGGGCGAGACTTGCATATTGGGAAGCATGAGTTATCTTCCTTTGTTGCTAATTGATCACGCGACATATTCCACCAAGCGCCGGCTACGCAGCACCTGTCCATCCTCCAGGACCAGCAATCCAGCCAGCACCGGACGGGCATCAAGCCAAGCTATTCCAGCGCGGCTGCCTAGAATCATTACGACTTTGGCTGCCACTTCTGCGTCACAGGCCGTAGGCGCAACGACTGTAGCACTAACGGTATCACCCACGGCGGCAGTTCCCGTGCGGGGGTCAACGATATGGTGCTGCCACATGCCGGCCTGCAGCCAACGACGGTAGTCACGACCCGAGGTAGCGACGACCCCCTGCCGGAGCAACAAGAGCTCCAGATCGGCCTCGGGCGCCATGGGATCAGCGACGCCGATCGACCAGGGGACTCCTCCGTCCAGCGGACCACTGACGGCAATATCACCGCCAGCATCGACCAGTGCTGGTGCTGTACGACCGAGACGCGCGGCAGCCTGTTCGGCGGCCCAACCCTTGGCGATGCCGCCAAGGTCAAGGCGCATCCCCGCTGGGAGACGTAGGGCCTGCTGTTCGGCATCCCGCTGCAGTGTCCACCAGGACATAACAGGGGGTGGGGTGGCAGCCGGCGCATGTTGAGCACCCGAGGTGCTCAGCAACTCGAACGAACGGTCGTAGCCGGTGGCTTCGAGTGCAGCGAGTACTGTGGGCGAGACCAAGCCATCGCTCATAGCAGCCGCATGCAATGCAGTCCCAACCACGTCCCAAAGAACCGGACTCACCGACGTCCAGCGGTCTGGTGTCCGGTTGAGCAGGCTGAGCTCACTGTCGTCGCGAAAGCGGCTGAGATGCTGTTCCCAGGTGGTGAACCAGCCGGGTACAGCAGCCAATTCCTGATCGACGAGAGCCGGTTCGCCTTCCATAAGCGCCCGCATCTCACAGCCCATCGCTCGAAAGCTCAGACATTGCATGATCGTACCTCAGCGTGAAGAGCGCGTTCGTGCCTGCGGACGGCCGAACCCACCCGATGGTGAAAAAGTGTTGAACTGCGGCAGTGGTGCGGGAGCCACGTCTATGCTTGGCGGGGCTACAACGGCATCGCCCGCAGGATCGGTTACAGGCGGGGCGGGAAGTGTAGCAGATTGTGTAGTATCACTCGCCTGAGCAACGGTGGCGCCCCCAGCCTCCTGTGCAATGCCCATCGCTGCCCAGCCCGCTACGCTTGCGCCGATTGCCGCAACCGTCAAGCCAATTTTTATCCCAGTCGTCTGCATAACCGGTCGATTACGACCATTGGATGCTGGCATCGTTTCTATCACTCCTTGCGAGAAGTGGTTGCTTAGGCTTCCAACTTCATGCTTGGAATGATAACGAAGAGATGTTTAGAAATTGTTAGGAAGAAATAAGCACACTATGAGGGATTTGTGGTTATTGACCACAGTGGTGTTTAAGCTCAAGCAGTAGACTGTGGTGGAGAGAGCCGCTCGGTTCCTTCTGTCAGATGACTGCCGGAACTGCTTGAGCATGGAACGCGTTGTATTCAGCGACGAAGCGCAGCAAGAAGGCTTCGGGATCGCCATAGATCGGATAGCCCAGCCGACGCTGCAGACCCTGCAGGAGTTGGCCGGAGAGACGGCGACGGGCAGACAGGCTCAACTCCAATCGCTGGCGCAAATAGTCCTGGATCAGACGATAGTCGGCGGGCGTAATCACCTGCAGGTTGGGAATGGTCAGCCTTTCAGCTACCGGGCCAGGTGGGAGCGGGCCTTCTGTGGCAACGAGCGATTGCAGGGTTAAGCTACGTTGTTCTTTGACAGTCAGCGCACCTGCGGCCAGATCGCCCAAACGGCGACCATGGCGGTCGATAAACATCGCAACCAAGCCGATGCCATAGAAGATCGGCAGGAAGTCGATCAGCCGGATGATGTTGCGGGTTGCGCTGCCCAGAAAGCCGATAGGCCGGCCACCGGGCCGCATCACACGCAAGCCGATAAGCCGCTTGCCGGGCGTTTGCCCATTCCATAGCGTTTCAAAAAAGATATAATATCCGCACAGCAGCAAGTAGCCGCCGAGTGCTGCCAGACCAAAAGCCAGCGAACCGGCAAGCAGGTTACGCTCTGAAAGGCTGATAGCGACGGCTGCCAGCAAGGCGATGAGCACGCCGATCAGGATATGGTCAACGAGGGCGGCAACGAAGCGCGCTCCGATGCCGGCGATATCATACGATAGTGCGATTTGCTCAGGAGTTTCGATCAGCAAGTGGTCGTCAAGCATCGGTTGGCCCGGATTAAGTGATTAGATGGGGTTATGGTAGCAGAAGACTTTATCGCCGCCAAACAGCCCACCTGGGCACGGCTACAAGAGCTGCTTAGCCGGGTGCAGAAACGACGGCTGCAAGCACTATCTGCGGCGGAGTTGACCGAGCTAGGACGCTTGTACCGGCAGGTGACCTCGGATCTGGCGGTGGCACGGCGTGACTTTCCCGGCCACCGCGTCGTAGACTTCTTGAATAACCTGGTCGGACGAGCCCATGGCGAGATTTATCGTAACGAAGCAACGACCGCCGAGCGTATTCGCAACTTTGTCCAGTTCCAATTTCCGCAAACCTGGCGTGCAACCCTGCCGTTCACACTCGTGGCCTTCGCCTTCTTTGTGCTGCCGGCGGCGATCTCGTTTGGCTGGATTATCGGCCCACAACTGCTCCATCCGTCCACCACTACACAACCACCACCTGAGGTAGCGGTGCTGTTTCCGGGTGCCGACCAGCTCGCCGAGATGATCAAAAGCCATACCGAGTGGTGGAAAGAGATTAACACGAGCGGACGGGGTGCGAACGCGACCTTCATTATGAGCAATAATATCCTGGTCGCGTTGAAAGCGTTTGCCGGGGGTATGCTGCTAGGACTGGGAACGATCTACGCGATGGTGCAGAACGGCTTGATGTTGGGAGTAACGGCGGGCTTAGCACACTTTTATGGCTTCTCCGACCGGCTGTGGGGCTTTATTCTGCCACACGCGCCACTCGAGTTGAGCGTGATCTTTTTTGCCGGCGGGGCGGGGCTCCAACTGGCCTGGGCGGTGATTCATCCGGGCTTGCTGGCGCGCGGAGCGGCCCTCCGGGCAGCGGCCCGACGTGCGATCGTGATCATGCTGGGTTGCGTTCCGCTCCTGGTGATGGCCGGCACCATTGAAGGCTTTATTTCGCCCTCAGTGATGCCACTAGGACTCAAGCTGCTCATATCGCTCGGTACGGGAGTGGCCCTATATAGCTATCTGATCGGGATCGGTCGGCCCAAGGCAGGGAGCTAAGGTTTGAACAAGGAGCTTATACTCAGTACGGCCGATTTCGATTATTATCTGCCGCCATCGCTGATCGCCCAGACACCGGTCGAGCCACGTGACCGGGCGCGGCTGTTGGTGCTGAACCGGGCGAATGGAGCGATCAGCCACCATCAGTTTCGTGACCTCCTTGAACTACTCCGACCGGGCGACCTGCTGGTGGCCAATGAGAGTCGTGTGCTCCAAGCACGCCTCTGGGGGCGCAAGTCGACGGGCGGCAAGATCGAAGTGCTGCTGCTACGGCGCCGTACAGCGCAGCAGTGGGAAGCCTTGGTGCGGGGCAAGGGGCTGGACGTGGATAGCACCCTTTGGTTTGATGTTCCGGAGCAGGCGGAATTACTAGGAGAGCAACTGCAAGCGACGGTCAGGGAGCTCCTACCATCCGGCGGGCGGTTGCTCGAATTCAACCGGACGGTCGAGCCGCTGCTGCCACGCCTAGGTGCCATGCCACTGCCACCATATATCCATACCCCGCTCCACGACCCCGAGCGCTACCAGACGGTGTATAGCCAGACACCGGGCTCAGCGGCTGCCCCAACCGCCGGGCTCCACTTCACACCTGAGTTGTTGGCGGAACTGCGAGCCAAAGGCGTTGAGTGGGCCACGGTCACGTTGCATGTCGGGCTAGACACCTTTCGCCCGGTGCAGGTCGCGGATGTCCACGCCCACCAGATGCATAGCGAATATTTTGAACTGCCGCAGGCGACCGCCGAGACGATCAACCGTGCCAAGGCCGAGGGGCGGCGCGTAATCGCCGTTGGCACGACAACGGTACGGGTGCTCGAAACGGCGGGCCAGTCGCAGAGCAAAGACGGGCAGTATGCTCTCCACGCCATGCATGGTGATACATCGATCTTTATTTATCCGCCCTACCGCTTCCGAGTAATCGACGGGCTGATCACGAACTTTCACCTGCCCAAATCGACGCTGTTAATGCTGGTGTCGGCCCTAGCGGGCAAAGAGCATATCTTGCAGGCGTATCAAGCAGCCGTCACCGAAGAGTACCGCTTTTTTTCCTTCGGCGACGCGATGTTGATTATTTAATTGGCTGCGTTGCGTACCAGATGGCAGCAGTCGCCAGCCCTAACGACCATTGAAACTCTGCTGGCGGTTGGGGTGTTGGTGCTCGGCTTAGGTGGTCTGGCACGCGTCGGGCCCACATTGCTCCGAGGCCCCGAGCAGAATGATTTTTTGAAGTACTACCAAGCAGCCCATGCGCTGAATGTGGGGCAGCCACTGTATCAAGCGCTAGCGCCGGTAGCGGGCGACGAAGCAGCCAGCTATAACTATGTGGGCGCACCGCTTAAGTATAACTATCTGTACCCACCGTTCCTAGCTGCACTCCTGCGGCCCTTGGCCATCCTGCCGCTTCCGCTCGCTAAAGCGGTCTGGTACGTCCTCAATCTTGTGTTTTTGGTTGCCGCCGTTGTACTCGTTGGACGGGTCGTCGGTGTCGTCCGGCTGTGGTCTGTCGCTGAGCTGCTCCTGCTGACGTTGCTGCTACCGGCGGTTTATGACACGTTGTCCCTCGGACAAGTTAACCTGCTGATTCTGCTCCTGATCGCTGCTGCCTGGTACTGTGTGTCGCGCCGGCCACGACGTACTGGCGGGGAGCTATTCATTGGTTGTTTGATCGGCGTAGCAGCGATCATCAAAGTGTATCCACTGCTGCTTGGATCCGTGTTACTGGTCCATCGCCGGTTCGCAGCACTCGGTGCCCTGATCATGAGTATCGCCGTGCTTGGCCTGGGCGGTATCATGTGGGGCGGAGGCTGGCACACTACCCAAACATATCTGCAAGAGGTCTTACCGAATACTGGGAAAAGCTTCATTACCTCGCCGCAGAACCAAAACATCCAAGCCGCGCTCTACCGGCTGTTCGCGCCGAACGTGTTTCGCTTCGCGGCGCTGTCGGCAACAAATCTGGTCACGGTTGCCAGCAAACCGTTAGCGAATGTGCCGGAACTCGGGATCGCTCTGGGGCACATAGGTGCGGCAGCAATTGCGCTGATCACGGGAGCTGTAGTGGTCAGAGGTTCAAGTCGGCAGCAGGATCGACGTACGGAGTTGCTCGATTGGTCGTGCATACTTACGATGCTCTTACTCATCACGCCGATTACCTGGGATCATTATTATGTCTTGCTGGTACCACCGGCGGCAATGCTGTGGTATGACCGGCGCGAGGACGGAGGACCTAGGCCGCTAGCACTATTAGGGGCAGCCTTGCTGATCTTGCTGCAGCGCTATTGGCATTGGACAGCATTGCATAGTAGTTCGCCACTGCTGATGATGTTTGGCTGCCTGGGAGTGCTAGTGATCTGGCTCGCTACACTTCGCGGAAGGCTGAGTTGCTAGCACCGTACCTGGGAACAGCAAAAACCGCCCGGCCGCAGGGCCGGGCAGTCTAGCGTAACCACAGTTATTTCGCGTGTTCCTTGAGATAGGTCATCGCGTCACCGACAGTCGCGATCTTTTCGGCGTCTTCATCGGGGATCTCAACACCAAATTCTTCTTCGAGCGACATGATCAACTCAACCAGATCAAGTGAGTCAGCGTTCAAGTCGTCAGCAAACGAGGCTTGCGGGACAACTTTCTCTTCGTCAACACCCAACTGATCAACGATGATTTTCTTCAACCGTGGATCCACAACTTCATCCGCCATGTAAACACCCCTTATACGATAAATAGCTATGCACCAGGCTCCAATTAGCCCGATTTTTGAGGAAGGACCGAGCCGAGCACGCCATTCACGAAGCGACCCGACTGCTCACCGCCAAAATGCTTGGCGAGCTCAACTGCTTCGTTGATGACGGCTTTCGGCGGCGCGGGATTGGTTGTATTGACCCGCAGCTCCCAAATCGCCATGCGTAGAATGGCCTTGTCGATCGCCGGCATCTGGTAGATCGGCCAGTGTGGCGCAGCCGCCTCGATCCATTGATCAAGTTGGCCACGAGTCTCCCAAACACCCAGCGCAATCTGCCGGCAAAACTTCACCATATCCGGCGGAAACTCTTCGTCCGCTAGCCGGTACTCGAGAACCTGGTCGATCGAATGGTCAGTCAGGTCAACCTCATAGAGGGCCTGCAGCGCCGCGATGCGCGCCCGATGGCGGAAGTTAGCCACCGGTTGCCTCGACCTCTTGAATAACGATGTTGACCTCTTGAACCGGCAAGCCGACCAACTCACTCAGGGCCTTCACGACCGCCGACTGGACTTCGGTGCCAAGGTCCAGCAGATTGACATCGTATTGTGCGACCAAATACAGGTCAACCTGGACGCTACCATCGACACGGGCTACGACGCCATGATCTGAAGCCGATCCGCGCAAGCGTTCGGCCACATGCTTCGCAGGCACTGTTCCCATACGGGCAACGCCCGGAACTTCAAGCGTGGTATGGATAACGATGTCAGTAAGCACCTGTGGCGAGATAGTGACCGAGCCGTTCACGAGCATCTCCGTAAGGTCGTCATTGCTTCACCCGGTAGCGCTCAATGAACGAGGCGAGATAGCCGGTCGAGAAATCGCCGCGCCGAAAATTGTCATCCTGCATCAGCGCCTGGTGAAATGGAATAGTCGTAGTCACGCCGGTAATAATACATTCGTCCAGGGCACGGCTCATACGGCTAATCGCTTCGGCGCGATCAGAGCCCCAGACCACAACCTTAGCGAGCAACGAGTCGTAGGTCGTCGGTATCGTATAGCCCGAATACAAGTGCGAGTCCATGCGTACACCCGGTCCACCTGGCGGCAAGTACAAATCGACTTCGCCACCCTCGGGCCGGAAATCGCGCTGGGCATCCTCAGCATTAATACGACACTCGATCGAGTGCCCGTTTATTCTAACGTCTGCCTGAGAGAGTGTCAAACGCTCACCGGCAGCGACCCGGAGCTGCCATTTCACCAAATCCAGGCCGGTAACAAGCTCAGTGATCGGGTGCTCAACCTGGATACGGGTATTCATCTCGATGAAATAATAGTTGCCCTCTGGATCGAGCAAAAACTCCATCGTGCCGACGCCGGTGTAGTTGATGGACTTAGCCCCCCGTACGGCATCCGCACCCATTCGTTGGCGCAGGTCGGCATTACCCACAGGTGATGGAGCTTCCTCGACCAACTTTTGATGGCGGCGCTGGATCGAACATTCGCGTTCACCCAAGTGAATGAGATTGCCATGCTCATCGCCAAGCACCTGAATTTCGATATGGCGGGCCACCGGCAAAAACTTTTCGAGATACAGATCACCTTTACCAAAGGCCGACTCGGCTTCGCCACGGGCCGTCGTATAAGCCTGTTGGATCTCGCTTTCGTCGTTGACGATACGCATGCCACGCCCACCCCCACCCGCGGCGGCTTTAAGTAGCACCGGATAGCCAATCTGCCGGGCCAACTCACGCGCCTCATCCAGGTTGGCAAGCGTCGTTTGGGAGCCAGGGATCGACGGCAAGCCGGCAGTGATCATCGCCTCGCGGGCTGCCGCTTTGTCACCCATGGTCGCAATCGCTTCAGGCGTCGGGCCGATCAACACCAAACGGCACTGATTAACGATCTCGGCAAAGTAGGGATTTTCGGACAAGAAGCCATAGCCGGGATGGACCGCGTCACAGCCGGTGATCAGCGCCGCCGAGATCAAGGCAGGGGCATTCAGGTAGCTCTTGCCGGGCGCAGCGGGACCAACACAGACGGCCTCATCACTTAAGCGCACGGCCAGCGAATCACGATCGGCCTGTGAATAGGCCACGACGGTCCGAATGCCCAACTCATGGCAGGCGCGGATAATGCGAACGGCAATTTCTCCACGGTTGGCGATGAATACTTTCTCAAACATAGTGTCCTGGCTCAAAGTTAATACATGGTCAAGCCGCCATCAATGGCGAAGGTTTGGCCGGTGATATAACTGGCGGCATCGGAAGCCAGATAGGCGACCAATTGTGCCACTTCATCAGGTTGGCCCCAACGACCCAGCGGCACATGGGCGAGCGTTTCTGCTTTCAGTGTCTCTCCTAAGGACGCGGTGATATCGGTTTCAACGAAGCCGGGCGCGATCGTGTTCGCGGTAATATTGCGCGAGGCCAACTCACGAGCCACCGATTTGGTAAAGCCGATCAGCCCGGCCTTAGCAGCGGCATAGTTGGCCTGACCAGCGTTGCCCATCAGCCCAACCACCGAACTGATCGCGATAATGCGACCCCGCCGTGCTTTGACCATCGGCTTCAACGCCGCTTTGGTCAGCAGGTAAGTACCCCGCAGATTCGTGTTGAGGACAGCATCCCACTCGTCATCTTTCATACGCAGCAAGAGGTTGTCGCGCGTAATACCCGCATTATTGACCAGTATGTCGAGCTGCCCATAGCTGTCGAGCGTTTGCTTGACCAAGCGCTGAACATCTTCCGCAACAGCGACATCAGCCTGAACGACCAGCGCCTGACCTCCGCCGGCCTCGATCGCGCGCACCACAGCACTCGCCGCCTCAGCCTGACCATGGTAGTTGACCACAACCTTAGCCCCACTGGCGGCGAGTTGCAGCGCCGTTGCCCGTCCTATGCCACGGGAAGCGCCTGTCACGAGTGCTGTTTTGCCAGTTAAGTCGATGTGCATACGATCCTCGTTACTCAGGTTATCGCCCGGACACCATCAACGGCCAGCCTCTGAACCGGTCATAAAGGAGGCGCGGCGGAGAACACACATGGGATAGGTCGCCTCACCCGGCAAGCTGCCTCCGCCTTGCGTCGTTACAAGGGAAGACAGACATCAGATGCGCACGATGAGCGAGGCCAAAAAGCGGGTGGCCTCGCTCATCGGCGCGACCTGCCCTCAACAACGTCATACCCGCGCACACAGTTTTTCAATGGCAGCGCCATCGGCAACGTTATGCAGGGTGAAGCCCGGTACAATGCGCTTGATCAGGCCGGTCAACACATTGCCCGGCCCGATCTCAACAACGGTATCGATGCCCTGCGCTTGCATATACTCGACCGACGCGATCCACCTGACCGGTGCCGTAACCTGTGCGATCAGTTCGGCACGCAGCGCCTCGGGCTCGCACAGCGGGGTAGCATGGACATTGCCGACCACCAGCGGATGGGCAGGACGAATAGTCGCGCTCCTGATGACGGTTGCCAGTTCGCAGGCAGCAGCATGCATCAACGGTGAGTGAAAGGCAGCTGACACCTGCAACGGCAGCACACGCTTGGCACCGGCGCGTTTCGCCAAATCACCGGCCAGCATTACAGCAGCGGTAGCGCCACTGATCACCACCTGACCGGGCGCGTTCTCATTGGCAATCACGACCGGACCCTGCGCACTGGCTTCGTTGCAGACGCTGGTCAGCTGGTCAAGCGGCAAGCCCAGCACAGCAGCCATACTGCCCTCGTGCGCAGCTGCCATGAGTTCCCCGCGTCGCCGCACCAGCCGAAGCGCCGTAGGGAAGTCGAGCGCGCCCGCTGCATACAGTGCGGAGAATTCGCCTAGCGAGTGACCGGCCAGCAGCACGGGCCGAGGCAGCGCGGTATGTGTGCAGGCACCCATAACCGCGAGCAGAGCAGCACTCACCGTGAGCAAGGCAGGCTGAGCATTTTCGGTTTGCGTGAGGAGGTCGGCGGGACCTTCAAAGCACAAGGTGGTCAGCTTGAAGCCCAGCAAGCAGTCAGCGTCTTCAAAGACGGCCCGCGCTGCTGGGTAGCGCTCATAAAGCTCGCGACCCATGCCTACGACCTGTGACCCCTGGCCCGGAAAGACCCACGCAACCGTCATAGCCATCCTATCCTTTGAGCGAAACCAGTATACCAGAGTTGCTTTGCGAGCCTCCATGCCCTGCGTTGTGCAGGGGCAACAGAAACGGGCTGCCCCAGCGAGCGCCCGTTACAGCTTTGATTCCGGCCAAGCTTATTCTTCTTCGTCGTCGACAGTTTTCTGGGCGACGACTTGGCGACCATTGTATTTCCCGCACTGATTGCAGGCACGATGCGCCAGCGTCAACTCACCACAATCTGGACATTTCGTGAGCTGCGGCGCAGTTAAGAACTGCCAGCGCCGACGATTACCACGACGATGGCGTGACACTTTGCGTTTTGGTACAGCACCCATACAAACTCCTTAGAATTTATCAAGCAAATTTTTGAGCGCTGCTAAACGCTCGTCAACGACATCATCCTCACAGTTGCAGGTGGTCTCGTTGCGATTGACGCCACACTGTGGACATAGGCCCTTGCAATCGTCTTGGCACAACGGCAGCATCGGCAAGTTGAGCAAGGCGTACTCGCGCATGGCAGGTTCCAGATCAAGCTTATGCAGCTCATCGATCAGGAACACATCCGGCTCTTCGGGCGGTGGCAAGGCCGCACCGTTGGCCACCATCACCGTTTGGTAAAACTCTTCACTGAACGGAAAGCGTAATTCCTGGTGGACCGGTGTTAAACAACGCCCACATTCCAGGTTTACGATCCCATGCGGCGCTACATCCGCCAAAACACCTTTAATGGTGCGGGTGAAATGTACCGGCCCCTGGACCGGCTTGACCACCAGACCTTCGCCCAGCTCTAGCCGCTCGTCGTTCAGCTCGTAGTGCCGTGTCGATCCAGTGGGCTCTTGTAACAACGTCGACACGTTAAAACGATACTCGAACATACCCTAAGCTCTACGTACAGAAGCCGTCGCTAGGACGGCTCATAAGTACCGTATTATAGGCGACGGCAGGGGCGTTGTCAACCTAGCCGTCACGTACAGGGCGAGCGCTGTTTGCACTTCCGTAGCCCAGTCTATTCAGGGCTCTAAAACAATGATCCCCCGCTGGACAGCTATGTTAACGGCCTCGGTGCGCGACTGAACGCCCAGCTTAGCCATCGCATTGCTCACATGCGTCTCGATCGTGCGTACGCCGAGGACGAGCTGCGTCGCGATATCTTTATTGCTGGCTCCCTGGCCGACTAAGGCCAGGACCTCACGCTCGCGGTCGCTCAAGGTCTCGCTTGCTGCGATGCCGACGCGCTTGGTCCGGCTGGCAATCTGATCAGCGATCTCGGCACTCAAGACCGTCTCGCCCCGACAGACGGCATAGAGCCCCGCAATCAACTCTGGCCCCGACGCGGTTTTGAGCAAGTAACCATGTACTCCGATCGCGAACAAGGCCCGTACATATTGCTCATGGTGGTAGGCCGACAGCATGATCACCTTGATCGCGGCCAAGTCTTGGCGCAGGCTGCGTGCTACCTCGATGCCGCTCAGGTCGGGGAGGCGAATGTCGAGCAGTACCACATCAGGTTGCAAGTCATGCGCCAGCTGCAATGCCTCGTGGCCCTTGCCTGTCTCGGCCACAATCTCAATCTCAGGTGCCGCCTTCAGCAGGGCAACCGTGCCTTGCCGCAGGAGCAGGTGATCATCAACCAGCACAACGCGCATCTGCACGTCCCTTCCGTAGTGGCAGTTCCACCTGCAGGCTTGTCCCCTCCCCTAGCGTCGAGGATATCCGCAAGCGACCACCGGCGCGCTGCACCCGTTCACCTAGCCCTGCTAGTCCGAGGTGCCCTGCAGTCACCAACTGGTCGAAGCGCGTGGGCACGACAAAGCCGCTGCCATCATCGACTACGGTCAACCGGACCATCTCGGCATGCCACCCCACAGTGAGCCGGATCGTGTGCGCATGCGCATGCCGCACGCAATTCGTGATCGCCTCCTGCGCCGCGCGGTACAGGACGAGTTCAGTGGCCGGTGGAAGCATAGAATCAACGATGTCCGGGCTGATATCGAGCAAGACTGCCACCCCAAAGCGATCACTTTGCTCTTGGGTTAATTCATTTAGGCCCGCATACAGGCCTAAATCGTCCAGCACCGCTGGGCGAAGCGCTGCGGAGACACGACGTAATTGATCAACCAGGGTATAGCTCAGCGCATTCAACGTAGCATTTGGCGGCTGCGCCGTAGCCAGTTGACGTTGCAGATGGATCGCAGTTTGGAGTGGCTCGTCATGGATGTCGGCAGCAAGCCGGACGCGTTCCTCCTCCTGAGCATGCTCCAAACGCTCGTTGAGCGTGTCGAGTATGTGCACCTGCTTACGTAGTTCAACGACAAGTTGTGTGGCATGGACGATGGCCGCAATCTGACCGCCCAGTGTCACGAGTAGATCACGGTCCTCAGCCCGAAAGGGTTCGCCGTTCGACTTAGGACCTAGGCACAGATGCCCCACCGTGGAATCATGGGTGCGTAAGGGTACCAGTAAGATGGTGCTTGAGGCCAACCGTACAGTCTGCGGTTCAGTCTGCACTCTATCTACCGCTGCCTTTAAAGAGGGCAGCATCGTAGGATCGTAGGTCCCTACAACCTCATGGCCATCTGCACCCTGCTGTCCTTTGATCAGGAGCAGGGCAAAATCGAGGTTCATCAAGCGGCAGAGCGTTCCCGGGAGGACATTGCCAAGGGTGGTAAGGTCCTCTGCAGCAGACAGATCATGACTCAACGCGCGGAGGGCAGCACGGTAATCATAGCTATCCTTGAAAATCAGCCGGTCAGCGAAGATTTGCACGCGGGTTCCGAGCCACCCAAAGGACACACTCAGCAGCACGAGCACTGCTGCCAACACGAGGCTGTGGAGCGGCTCGGGCAAGGCACCGAAGAGCCAGTGCCGCGTATAAACGATGACACTTACTAGGACGAGCATGAGCCCCCAGAGCAATGCTCGCACGAGCCAGCGTTGGAGCAACGATACATCAAGGACATGGTGGCGGAGGATAGCGTGGGCAAAACTCGCTGGCAGGAGTGCGATGGGCAGAATTGCATGTTCTGCAGACATGATAGGCAACTTGCCCATCGTTGAGGGTATGAGGTACAGCGCAACAAATGGCAAGACAGACAGCGCCGTGCCACTACCTACAATAGACAGTCCAGTGCGGGTGTAACACTCGTTAGAGGTGGTGAAGGAATAGATAGCGAGCGCGGCTCCGCCCAGGAGATAGCTCAGCAGAACAAGCGAACGCAACATGGAAGCCAGTTCGTACAACACTGGCTCGACCAGGGCAATCAGACTGAGGGCGGCGATCACGCTGGGCGGTGATAGGAGCAATGTGTAGAGATGCGTGGAGCCACGTGCTATGGGGAAAACCAAGAACAATAGGAGGAAGCACAGGGCAAAGAGCGGAAGCATCATGTGTTCGGCAGCGGCGAGGATGGGCCAATCATGATCCGTAGCCGGTGCTAGTGCAAGTGCAAAGGCGGCGCTTGCAAAGCAAGCAAAGGCTGCATTACCAACGGTGGCCTGGCGTGCACGTGAGAAGATCAGCACGCTGAGCAGAAAGAACCATGGGCTGAGCAGCAGTAGCGGCCAAGTATCATGGTTACGCCGGATTATTGAGGCGTCGAACACGTGAGACGCCCCTGTTGCAGTCAGCACCTCCACCCGCTGCCCAGCCCAACTCCCACGATTAGCCGCTATCGGTCGTCGGTCGTTGAGCGTGACGACGAGATCCCCTGCGCGTACTCCAGCACTCCAAAAGGTGCCGCCGGGTAACACCCACGCGATGCGTACAACTCCATTTGCAGGCTGGCTCAGCATCAACAAAAGTTGGGGAGGACGCATGAGCGCCACCACACTGGAGATGAGGATCAAGCTGTAGATCACCGTGATGATAACGACCCACATTGTTCGAGTGCGGAGGGAGCGCAACCAGTGGATGATTGTGTCCCTCAGATCCGTCCGAGATGCAGCCCCTTGGATTGCCATGTACGTTGACTACCTTGCCCTTGTCTGATTGTCAGTATAACGCAGCTACGAAAGGATCGGGAGCAGCGTAGCAAGACGCTTTCGACTACCAGAGTCGACGGTCAAGCCGGAAATTAAACCAAGAGCGTGGCGACGATAGACGTCAGCGACGGCCCAAGTCAGATACGCAGCACCACCCGTCCACAACCTCATTCGTGTCGTAGCATCATCAGTATGTATCTTGGGCAAGACATGCACATCCGCGTAGGCAAGGGGCAGGGTTGGACGGCTCAATACGATGTCTGTCTTTGCAGTGGCATTGGGATGGACAGCCTTGATGTCATTGATAAGTTGTGCCATCATGCCGATGTACCAACCCAGTTGAGCATATAGTTGCTGAGTAGTGCTATCTGCGGCTGCCGCGAGAGCACCCAGACGGCAAGCTACGGCGACGAGTGACGCTGATTTCCCTGCGGCCACGGCAAGGGCTGTCTCCAGCGTACGAAGTTGCGGTGGCTGTGAATCGAGATCGGCGTGCTGCCCGCTACATGACTGAAGGGCCGCATGAAGGAGAATCGTTCCAGCCTCCAGGCCAACAGAGGTATTTAGTAACCCCTGCTGCGCCAGGAAGAGCAGGCCGGTGGAGGCGTTTAGAGCCCGTGCGCTTCCCAGATCAGCGCGCAACGGGGTTTCTTCATCATCCTCCACATCGTCGAGCACGTCTAGCGCTACCATAAAGATCTCAAGGACCGCGCCCACTGGAACCGCTTGCGCCAAATGTCCTCCGGCCACAGTACAGCACATCCACACGGGTCGCGCCCAACGAGTATTGGGCGCATCCGACAAAATGTTACCTGGAAGCGCGAGAGCTGCTTCCAGGGCTGCACGATATGATGGTGTAACTGGTGCAGAGCAGATGAGATGCTTGACGTATTCGGCGACAGCCGTAGATAGTGTCATATCATCTGTAGTACCCACTAACTCCATGCGACGGAGCCGATGTCGTCTAGCAGGGTCGCATCACGCTCCGACAACCGCACGCGTAAAGCTTCCAACGCAGCAAATTCTTCCAGTGACAGGTCGGCCTCTGCAACTCGTGTATGGAACCAGGTTGTATCCTCAAGTCGCTCCGCACCGCCTGCAACTAAATCCTTCACGATTTCTGCCATAGCAGTAACATTGACCTGTGGCCCCATCACCAGACCATTCATCGTTGTGTATATGACGCGGTCTCCTTCTGTAGAACCATATAAAGTGCGTTCTGTTGAGAGCTATGGAATTGCACAAGTAGCCATCTGTCGACGCACTTCACGTATAGCTTACACGACTTGGGCAATGCGAGCATCCGTGAAACTACGGATCGTCAATCCGTAATGCTACGGATGTAAGGAGGGAGGTAGAGGGCTACACTCACGAACATAAGCGACGAGCATGAACCACAGGAAGGAGGAATTGTTCTTTACGGCTGACCTACATGAGCATTGTCTAGATCACCGGATACCGACTTTTGGCGAAGGTATTGATTTATAGTTAGGAGATTTTGTTGTATGTATCAGTTAAGGTGTCTCCGAAGTACTGTCCTCATTCTCGTCGTCGCCGTAATGAGTATGTGTGCAGTCCCAAGTACATATGCTGCGACAAACTTTGAGGGAAGTGTCCTCACCCTGTCGCACCTCGGCGTCTTAGCATCACCTACGGACACCACTACTCAAGAACGTCAACCTGTACTCAGCTTTGGATGAGGTAATGGGAATAATCAACTAGGGTTGTACCACGAGGCTCACAATCCGGCCGAAGGCATTGAAGGACCGATGAGTTTTGATGTAGACGCACGTGGCTCGCTTGCCATCCTTGACCAAGTTAACAGCCGTGTGCAAATCTTTGATGTGCATGGTCACGTCCTTCATACGATTACTGTTCCACGTACTTCTATGCACCTACGCCTCACCTCAAAAGGCATCGCGGTCACCGAGCCATGGAAAAACCGGGAGGTGCTCGAGTACGCGCTTAATGGGACACTATTAGGCCGCACTATCCTGCCCTCAACAGTGGAATGGCCGACCGATCTTTATGAAGTGAACCAGATTATTTATGTTGAAGCGGACAACCAACTTGTTGCCGTTCCTTTTGCCCATCGCCCCATACCCGGACCTGATCAGGTAACTCTGCCCGGACGCCCATTACAGAACGTGTCTGGGATGTATGCTACCTTTGGAGGGTTTGAGGATGGCAATCAGTCCGTGCGGATGGTAATTCGGGGCGTCGGTAGCCTTCAGCAACTCAAGTTACACCTAGAGGACCGACGCATCCTCCAAGTGCAAGATCGCTTTTTCGATCAAATTGGAAACACCTATGTGCAACTCTACGTTAGCGAGTCGCTTGATACGGCGACACCACCGGAACGTAGTCCAGAAGTGCTGCTCAAAATCAATCCGCAACACGAGTTTGTTAGAGCATTTCTCCAGTCGAGTCTCCACTATCCGGTCATGCAGGCACGTCAGTTTGCCGTTGGGCCAAGTGGGGAGGTATATCAGCTTGAAAGCAGTCCAAACGGTGTGGTCGTATACCGCTTGGAGTTACAACCGCGTGGTCTCGGCCGGCACATCCAGCAACCATTAAATGACCTGCCACACGACCTCGTGACCCCACCGCCATCACGACCAAATGTGGAATCAACGCGTACAGCCTATCCGAAGGAGACGCACCTCACAGATCATAGTAAGACACCAGCATCTGGGGCGACTAGGCTAGTTTCTCCCTTGTCTGGAAGTTACAGTGGACCGCCGCCAATCACTCGAGACCAGATCATCGAAATTGCCCAAAGTGCAGTGGGATCGCCGTATGTATGGGGTGGTGAGTCATGGAACCCTTTTAATCGCAGCTACAACGGTGCCGATTGCTCCGGTCTTGTTTCCACATCCTGGCAGGTCTACCAAGCACGCCCAACTACTCAGGAGTCGTCCAGCCGTCCAAGCACCGCCGAGTTGAATGCCAATAGCTCCTGGTGGTTCATTGATTCCAATAGCGGGAATCGCCAAAAAGGGGATGCATTCGTCAGAAACGACAGCCTTGTCCAGCACACATGGCTTTACGAGCAAGAAGGTGGCAGTGGGTATGTGTGGTCTTATGAGGCGCTCAACGCAAGTTACCCTATCCGGCATGTGCAGAATTCAATGAGCGGTTTCCGGCTCACCCGACGGTACATTGACGGAACTGGAATTGGGATTGCTGGACGTGATACGGGTTGGATCTACTCCGACTTCCAAGATACGTTCACTAGTTTCGGCAAAGAGCCAAATGTTGGTCATCCCTTCGATAATGGTGGCACAATCTTTGTGCATCGTTGGACTATCCCTAATAAAGAAAGTGGGTACGCACAAGACTTCCGTACAGCGGGCGGTAGTAAATCCGTTATTATGCATGGTGATGGTCGTAGCGGTGCGTTCTGGGTCCATGGATCCATTTATAGCACTTATATGGGCATGGGTGGCCCTGGTAGTTTCCTCGGATGGCCCACGACGAACGAAGTCACTGCATCTAATGGGTGTAGCAATGTCCCGCGCCAGTATTATGTTGGTGGCTACATCACGCTCGATTGTGATGGCGTCTGGCGGGCCCACTAACAAGCAAGCATCATTACGTCGCTAGATTAGATTGAAGAACCTACAGACGTAGTGATTGGACAGGATGATACCTACCTCATGGGTAGATGAGGCAGGTATCATCCTGGTGGGATTGCAGTGGATAACACAACTTGCTACGCTGCGTGCCACTAGTAGATCGCGTATTAATGTAAAAACATACCACAAAGGACGCATACAATGCAATCTAAGAGAGTGTCATACACTCATTTCCTCCTTCTTATAGGCCTCGTGCTGGCTGTGGTTATGCCCAGTCGGGCTGCAGCTGAGCCATTTGATGCCTTGGCCTTCCGCACTGCTTGGCAGCAGGCGGATCAACTTGTGCAAGCTGGACAAGTTAACCGAACGTGGCTGTGGGGACCGGCCGCCGGGTTTTCAGTCAATGAGCCATATGTTGAAGCCAACGGCGGGAAGCGTTTGGTTCAGTATTTCGATAAAAGCCGTATGGAATTAACTGATCCGAGTCGATCACTTGAGGACCCATGGCGCGTTACCAACGGGTTGATTGTACGTGAGATGGTGACTGGTCAGATCCAGACAGGGGATACTCAGTTTGTTGCGAAGGAGCGTCCCATGATTCCAGTTGCTGGGGATCTGATCAACAATCCCACTGCAGCTACCTACGCGAACTTCGGTCGCTTCGAGCCGTCATTAGTTGATGGAACGCACGAGTCTAAGCTGCTTGGTCAACCTGTAACCTCCGTCTGGTACTCTGAGGCGGGTGGCGGCGTCAACCGCAGTCTGGGTACCCAGTATCCAGAGACTGCCAATACTGCCTATGATGATGTGACAGGGCACAATCTACCCGGTGTATTTTGGCGCTACTTTAGTCAAGCGGGTGACATCATTGAGCGTGGGCAACGCGTGCGGTCACAACCTCTTTTCGACTGGCTCTATGTCGCTGGTCATCCGATCACCGCTGCCTATTGGACGAAGGCCGTCGTAGGTGGACACGAGCGGGATGTGCTGGTGCAACTCTTCGAACGCCGCGTGCTCACCTACACGCCATCGAATGTCCTAGCTTGGCAAGTTGAAATGGGAAACGTTGGTCAGCATTACGCAAACTGGCGCTACGGCAAAACGGTGAGCGAGCGTAGCATTGATTGTTCCATGGTGGAGCAGGTTGCTCCCGACTCGCCTGACGGACACACGATTAGCACACAACTCCTCGCCGACCTTTCTACGTTGCCACAGATCGGAACGCCCCTCCAATTCGCTAGTGTCGTCTCGATTGACCGGGATAGTGGATGGGTTCTCGTGCAGGCAAGCTTCAAGGGCAATGCTGAACCGGGTATTTTCGCCCTCCAAAAGACATCCAATGGTTACCACTATGTAACGGCTTGGAGTGGCGTGACGGATCGGGCGGATACTATTCGATCCTATCTAGCGGCTCATATACCTGGCGCTCCCGGCGCACTGACAGCTTGCCTTGCTCCAAGCGGGTTTGTTGATCCTGCTAGCGCCCACTAACCTCTTTGTCCTCCTCACATAAAGGTGGGGAGGACAAGATGCCTTAATTTAAGGGTGAGTGTGGAACCATGATGATGCATCGGCTTCGTTTCAGATTACAGATCTTCTTCACATTGCTGCCTGTGTTTGGTCTGGTGGGTGCATGCAAACAACCGGACTGACACCCTCTGTTACGCCACGTCAACTGACAGCTACGCAACAGCCAGCGTCCATGATACGGGACGTAGTTATCCATCCATCACTCTCATCACAGGTCGATATTCGTCCCGTTCTAGCCAGTGTGCTAGGGGAACGTGGTCTGGGGTATTATAGTGGACCCATAGAATCAGACAGCGAGGTGCGAGCAGTGGTGTACACTCACCATTATGAAAAAATCTTACAGCTCGACCTTCAAAGCGCAGGTGATTCTGGAACTCTTGAAGGAGGACAAAACGCTCGCTCAACTGGCCACTAAGTACGAAGTCCATCCCACCTTGCTCCGTGACTGGAAAGCCATTGCGCTCAAAGCGCTCCCGACGGCGTTCGACTGGCGCGACTCGGCCGACGTGACCCAAGCCGCCCACGACCAGCAGCGGCAAGACTTGTACGCCGAGATTGGACGCCTGACGACGCAGGTGACCTGGTTAAAAAAACCGTCAGGGCAAGGGTAGCGTACGTTCGGGCAATACCCGCGTGCAGGACCACATGCTACACTAGGGGGTGAACTGGAA
>JACDGP010000087.1 GCA_013821605.1 Herpetosiphonaceae bacterium | reverse complement strand
GCATAATTGAGCCCGGTGGAGAATGTCATTCGGGGGGGGGTCGCAGCGCTTGGGGGCGATCCCGGCGTTGGCGCAGCAGGAGGGGTGGAAATAGGCAGGGGGGGAAGCACCGGTACCCCACGGCTCAATGCAGCAATGGTCAAGGGCAAATAACGGCCCCAGACGTACTCCTGGATATCACTGCGAGCGATGATAGGTAAAACCAGCGGCCGCACTGCATCGATAACAGCATCTAGCGTCGTCGGTTGGCCATCAAGCGAGGGGCGGAAGTTTGATCCGACCGCAAACCGGTGCTGGGCCAGGAAGGTATCGATACGAACGCGATCTTCTGGCAGCAACTGAGGCCGTAGTTGCAAGCTCGGTGATATGGGCGGACGTTGTGAGCCCGGCGATTGCAATAGCGATGGAGGCGTGAGTTGCAGGTTGGGAACAGGTGGCAGGCTGTCGCCTTGGCGCCGCATGCGCAGCGCCCCACTGGGCGAACGGACAGTAGCATCGCCCCCTCCCGTGACGAGTGCTGCGACGTGATCGGCTTCGCGCTCACCCTGATCGCCTGGCACACTGATGCCGCCGAGCTGCCCAGTTGCGCCAGCCTGCTGTACCACATGCGTCAACTCATGCGCCATCAAGCGCTTCCCTACGATCGTTCCTGGCTCATACTGGCCTGCCCCAAACACCACATTCTGGCCAACCGTGTAGGCTAGCGCGCTTACTGCTCGCGCAGACTCTGTTGCTTGTGCATCGGTATGCACGCGGACATGACTGAAGTCATGCCCGAAGCGCGGCTCCATCAAGGCACGGGTTGCCGTGTCGAGTGGCCGGCCCGAGGATCGGAGCACGTCATGAACACTGGATGGTATAGCGGCTGCATTGGTATGATCAGTGGCTTGGCGTTGTAAGCCCAACCGCTTTGTACGGCACTCCGCACACTCACCACCGTTACTCACATGTTGTCCGCAGGAGCAAGCACGCTGAAGCAATGCAGTCGGTGCAGTTGTGTCGCTTCGCACATTAGCTCGTTGCGGTTTGAGAAATCCAGCCATACGTTTCGTCCTAATCCATTAACCAAATGCGAGTAACAGTAGGTTTATCACGCACGCGCCATCATTACGTGTGAACCGACTACGGGCACCAGTTTGACCATGTGCGGCACTCACCGTAGCTGTTGTGGCTCACATCATAGTCTCCTGGGCACTACTTGGCGGCAGATGGTCGTCCGTATACCGTTCGCCGCATTCGCCTGATCTTTGGTTCGTCCAACGCAGTCGGTTCGTTCCTCACTGAAGCGATTCATCTCTTGACTATACCGGTCACGCGCCACCCTAAACGACTGCATGGCAGCTTCGAACTGTTGCACGCTCATCCCTCTACGGCCGATAAAACGCGGAAATGGATGGGCATGCATGAATTCGAGGAAGTCCAGCCCATGCTGTCCTTCATGAAAACTCAGACTGATGTTACCCGTAGCCAAGTCGCTGGTAGTCGTTCCACGACCGTAACCCGATGCACTCCCGGGAGCGACACCAGGACCATAGGTAGTCTGGATACGAACTTGGACCGGTCCCGGTCCAGTAAAGCTAGTGACGCGACCATTGGTGGCTTGGTAATGAATGCCGAACGCGCTCAGGTTGAAATTGGTGTCAGCATGACCAGCCTTCGTGGGGTCCGAGCTGTGAGCATCTGGATCGAAAACAACATTAATCTGATTGACCTGGAGGCTGGCAGTACTATCCGGGTTCAGTTCCACATTGATCGGCAGCGGTGTCGTTATCCCCGGCAGTTGATGTTGCGTCGGACGCGGTGGCACTGGCTCGCCGAGCACCAGCTGTCGACAATAGGCGGCGCTCCCTTCGCCTAGAACGCGGATGCAATCCGACAACTCCGTGGCCTCACGATAGGGGACAGTACCGCCATGTGGCTGAATCGGGCGCTCAGACGGATCAATCGGTGCTCGCTGCAGTAGGGACCCGGTACTCTGGCTCAATGCTACAGCTCCTCCGACATCCCGTGCGCTCGCGGCAGCTTGGCGCTCCAAAGGGTTGTCTATGGGGCCAACTCGGAGGCTAGAGAAAGAACCCATTCCGAGGCCATTTTGCTGCACTACGTGTGTCAACTCATGCGCTAGCAGCTGTTGTCCTGCACTCGTTTCAGGTACATATTGCCCTGCGCCGAACACAATATCATGCCCCACTGTATACGCATGAGCATTTACTGCCCGCGCCGATGCTGCCGCTGGTGCATTGGTATGCACGTGGACATGGCTGAAGTCATGCCCGAAGCGCGACTCCATGAAGGAACGGGTATGGGTGTCCAGAGGCTGGCTGGGTGACAGCAGTACGTCAGCCACTATCAACGGTATCTCCCTGCTCAAACCCTTAACAGCAGTTCGCTGAAGCGTCTTCTCGCGTCTCTTGTGGCATTCTTCGCATTTGCTGCTCCAACTAATATGTTGATTGCAGCCATCTACACCCTGATGCGCAGGTATCGGCGTAGTTGTCGATGTTGTCATTCGATTATAGGTGTATGTATTCATCAAATAAAACCTTGGAGACGTAACCGTTTAGTATCAGAATCCGAAAACTCGTCGCCGATCCCGCTCCATTAGGCCCCCGAGACCACCACCAGCTGCTGTACTGTGAATTGGCATAACCAAAGCGCCCCAATTGGCGAGACAAGAAATACCTGTAATGATCGCTTGCTTAAGATCGTTGTCTGCTGAATCAATAATATTCAAGATCCTTTGCCAATCGCTGCTCGGCAGAAAACAGATGCCGCCTTGAACATAGCAGTTCGGATGGGAGTCGAAGGCTGAACGCTTAACAGCATCGCAGTTGAAATCAAAGGGAACATGGTAGGGAACATGGTCCTGGATATGCTGCATTAGGCACACACGTGTTCGGTCAAGCCATCGCTGACCAGGCTCCGATAAGATTGGACGAAGGACTCGGCTAAATCGCTCACAATATTTGAGACCATACCCTAAGTAATAGCCACTTTGTCCACACTGGTTTCCGTTATTCGCCTCTCGACAACGGTAGAATTCACACGAGGCAAGTCCGGACTGATTAATGTAGCGCGAACAATCCTCCGAGCGGGAGCGTTGTGTTAATCCTTCGTTCGGTACAACTGCTGCCTCTGCTCCTGCCACCTGTCGCCATATTAGGCTTGGTGATGCACGACCTATGAAGTCAAAGAACTTTGTGCTCCCACCACTAACGTTGATTGTTCGCCCAACTTGTTCGGCCTCAGCTTCCGCACTATCATTAGCTTGACCTAACGCAAGTTGTGTATGATCGGAGTTGGAGACGCGATCTTGTTGTATTACGTGTGTGAGTTCATGTCCCAAAAGTCTCATTCCTTGCATGCTCACCGGTGCATACTGCCCAGCCCCAAACACCACATCTCGCCCGACCGTATATGCCAACGCATTGACGGCCCGCGCTGACTCTGCCGCACGCCCATCGGTGTGCAGCCGTACCTGGCTAAAATCATGGCCAAAGCGCGGCTCCATAAAGCTGCGGGTAGCAGCATCAAGTGGCTGACCAGATGACCGGAGCACATCATGCACAACTGGTGGCACACTATTGACTGGTCCCGGCGACACAGCTGCGCGTTGGAGCGTGCCCTCGTTCTTCTTGCGGCACTCCTCGCACTCACTGCCGCCTGTATGCTGCCCACAGTCACACTGGCGCTGGAGAACGTTTCCTGGTATGGAGGCAATGTTCGGTGTAGCTTTTGTTGTCTGGCGAGCCTGTTCGCTCATGTGCCAAGCCCTCCATATACCGACCGCGCAATCTCCTGTCCTAATGACTGCGGATTGTTAGGATTTGTCATTTGCATCGTGCCACCAGAGACGCGCGGCAATGTCCCACCTGTCTGCAACGTCGGTGCTATCCCACCCTCAGTAAGCAGGCGACCGAGTTCGGCTTCGACAGCAGCTTGCAGTAGCAGACGCTGCCCTGGGGCAAGCTCAATACCATCTAAGACCAGCCGGTCAATATGCAGATTGATATTCATGCTGCTACCCTTGCCGGATCCTGCCAACGGAAATCGGCTTCGTTCATTGGCCGTTCGAGTTTGCGAAATTCGATGCGCGCCGCTTGCAACACCAACGGCATCGTCACGACCGAAGGCATTGCTTTTGCTGCCATAAATGCCGCATTAAGCGCAATGTTATGAATATTGCCACCCGTAACCGTCAGCCGCGCGAGGCGATCAAAGTCGAGTGCTTCGGTCGGTGTTTCGGGCGGAAAAGCTTTTTGCCACATCAGCTTCCGCTCGGCTTGGCCCGGAAATGGGAAGGTGACAACGAATCGCAGACGACGCATGAAGGCTGTATCAAGCGCACCTTTCATGTTGGTCGCCAGAATCGCCAGCCCTTGATAGGCTTCGATGCGCTGTAACAGGTAATTGATCTCAATGTTGGCGTAGCGGTCATGGCTATCTTTGACTTCGCTCCGTTTACCGAAGAGGGCGTCCGCTTCATCGAAAAACAAGATCGCTCCCCCATCTTCAGCAGCATCGAAAAGGCGCCGCAGGTTCTTTTCGGTCTCACCAATATATTTGCTGACGACCGACGAAAGATCGATCCGGTATAGATTCAGGCGCAATTCATTGGCAAGCACTTCGGCAGCCATGGTTTTTCCGGTACCGCTCTCACCCGCAAACAGCGCACTGATCCCCAGTCCCCGGTTCATGCGCCTGCGAAAACCCCAGCTATCATAGACCTTACTCCGTTGCCCCACCTGATCGGCCACTTGGCGGAGCAAAGCAGTTTCTTCGCGCGGCAACACCATTGTCTCCCACGTCGCCTTAGGTTCAAGGCGTTGTGCTAGCAGATCGAGCTTGGGCCGTGTACTGGCCAAGCACGCATCCCAGAGGTGTTGAGGCAGATGCCCATTGGTATTTGTGGGTATGGTACGAGCAAGCTGGTCGGCATGCTCCATCGTCGCCAAGCTGATGTTGAACTGACTAGCGAGCAGGGCTGGTGCGTCATCATCCCCCAGCAGAGCAGACCAAGCAACCTGTTGCTCGACCGGCGTTGGCTTGGCAATGTCGAGCGTGATCGTGGAACGATCCAGCCCAGGCCAGCTGTCGCGGACATCAAGAAAGATGATCCCATCAGCGCGTTGCAGAAAACGATTGAGCGGTAGTTGAGCTTCGCTCGCGCCACGATCAAGCTCGGTAGCATCAAGATACAACGCCAGCGGCAAGAGCATACTTTCGCGCTGCCAGAGTCGGGTAAGCGTTTCAAGATCGCTGGCGTGAGCAGGGAGCAGTCCAGACGGGAGCCGTAGCAGATGCAGTCCCAGTCCTTCAGCAACAGCCGAGGCAATATGCTGCTTGCTCGGACCATCGCTGCCAACCAATTGCACGATTGGTTGGCGCTGTGTTTTTGTAGGACTCTGCATGGCTCGCCCAAGCGCTTCTACAGCGGTTTGATGCGAAGCAGGCAGCGCTAGCTTGATCGGTTCGATTGGTAGGATTAATGGAGCTAGTCGATCATCAAGGTAGTTCAAGCCCTTCAAGTAGTTGAGAATACGCTCATCGATTCGAAGCGGGCTTTGTGTCAACGGTTGGCCGGTTGGTTGGTTGATTTCGAGCAAACGCCAGTAGCGCAAGGGTCGCTCTGGTGACAACACCTCCCAAGCAGGATCATCAAAGAGCGTCAGGGCCAGCGCAAAGGTCGGATAGGAACGATGAGGATCATCCTGGGCACGGGCACACAAGCCTGCAACCCGCGTATCAAGTTCTATGGCAGCTAGGAGCAGTAGCAGTTCACGCTCGAATGGTGATAGCCCAAGCCGCTGGCTAAGGAACAACAGTGCAGGTGTTGGTTCCACCGTTTCGAAGTTGGCAACGGCTGTGGCAGCGTGCACTAATTCGGCATCCGATTCAGCTTCAGCACCCGACGTTTCGTGCCGTTCCAGAGGGATGAGCGAACTGAGGCGCAGCCGCAGCCAGTGGAGCGCAGCTCCTAGATAAGCTTCGTTGCTCGCTTGCCAAGCATCATAGCTGCTCATGTAATCGTTACCTGTTCCGTAGGTATGAAGCTCGGCACCGTAGTGGTGTAGTTGATTGTTAGGCTATCCACTTCGTCGATCCGCAGTCGTAGTTGGTATTTTCCTGTTGCCGCTGCCCGAAGAACAAAGCGCAACGTATCTGTTTGCCCTGGATGTGGCTCAGCGAGGACCTGACGATCACCAACCAGCAATGACACACGTTGCTCCTCCCCGACCTGCGGCTTACAGGTTAGGGTGATAGTCGCATCACCATTGGCATCCCGCGTCACCGAGAGCGGCATTGCGCTCGTTATCTGCGGGGCGAGGGCAATATAAACGGGGTTGGTTGTACGCTGCTCCGTTTCTTTGGTGGTGGCGTTGTTTTTTGTGATGATGACGTCAACGGCGTAAAAACCAGCTACCCACGCACCCGCATCATCCGGCAAGGTAAACTGTAACTCAGTTTCACTCGTGTTTGCGCCCATCGGCACGATGATCGGTTTCGCTAAGCGGCTATTGGTGAAGCGCACATTTACATCGTCGCCATCCATATGAAAACCACTTGCCGTGAGCTTATCGTTCGGAAGCAGACTTGGGCGTTTCCCTTGATCGGGCGGTAAGGTGATATCGGTCAACGTTGGAAAAGGCGGGATGAGATTTGACTGAGCTACGATACCACTATCGTCACGGCCCCGCGTGAGAACCGGCAAAGCTGTTTTGGTAGGACGTGTGCTTTCGATCAGGACCACCGAGGCTTGGTATGCCGCTGAAATACGATACTGCGTTTGAAACGTCGTCCATAGTTTTGACATTTCTTCCAAGGAGAGTGGCTGGGGCGTGATCCGTACCCGCTCCACCTGATCTTGCAAATCCACCTGCGCTTGCAGGTTGTTGCCGTCGAGCGACTGTTTGATATCGTCACGGTCCAGCACTGGATGATCGTGCAGAATACGCATTGCCTGGCCCAACAGCAGATGGCTAAGTGGCGTCGGCTTGTCATCATTGCCCCCATAGGCCGTGATCAGATAGTAGAGATTCAGGGGCAGGGGTGGCTGCCCAATTTCACTAGGTTTGGTTCGCCCGGGCATATCCATATTCCGCCAGGCTCCATCCAACGTCATATGGTACAGAAAGAGATTGAGTTGATTAGCAGTGGCATTGCCGTTGCGTGCCTTATCAGGGGGCTGCATCGTCACGTCGGTCCCCTGCAGATCCGGGTCGGCATCGAAGCCTTGCTTCAGCAGTTTTTGGAGTGTGGCTGTCACAGCCGCAATCGCTAAGGCGTTACTCATCGCCTGCCTCGGTCGTCCCGTTCATGCAGATACTCTTGGAGACTCATCGTCTGTGGCGCTGAGCGTGGCTTGCGATCTTGTGGTGGCGGAGGCGTGGCCCGCACCTCGATCCGCCCAATTGATACATTGATCGTTGGTGCTGGAGGGGCAGACTGGTTCTGGTGTTGCCGCCCAGCCATTTGTTGCGCACGTGCTCCTGGCATTCCGCCCCGCTGTTGCCCAACGATAGGCACGTCTCCTTGCGACTGAAAGCCCATAGCCTCCTCGCGCACTGCCAAGAGCGGGTCAGGAGAGATGCCAGTCTGTGTCATTGCTACCAACTGTCTAGCCTGTATAGGAAAGACCACATGGTGATCCGTTTCACTCCCCTCATTTGCTAATGATGATTGTGAACGACCTGAGGAAGTAGAAAATGGCTCCTCGCGGCGATGCTCTATGGTCGACTGAAGAGGTACCATCCTTGTTTCCACACTCTCTGTCGTACTAGAGGATGTTTGTGCTGGGAGCACACTTCGGGTCCTCATCACGTGCTGCCGTAAGGCTACTCGTTGAGGAGGTACCTCCATCGTCATCTCGTCTGGCGTCATGGTGCGGTGCTCATGTGCGCCATCAGCACGAACTATTTGTGGATCCCTATCAAGTTCGGCTTCAACCGCAACCGGCACATCCGTTAAATGGCTCACTGGCACTGTAGTTGGAAGCGAACCCTGTCCATCCGCCCCTAGCTCATCTGGCTCATGCTGGTGCGTTGTTGGTGGTGCAGACCGCCGACGCATGCGCTGGGGCTGGGTCATATCTTGTGGCCCAGCAGTACGCGGTGGGTCAGTACTCAACACCCTATGCTCCTCCGGCAGCACCAGACCATCACCCTGGTCGTAAGCTAGGTAGTCGCTGCCCATCGACTGCTGGGGTGCGAACAAAGGAGCAATAGCTGGTTGGACTACTGGCACGAGGCCAAGTGTTCGTGCTGCAAGACGTGATAAAAAATCAGCCATTCCCCACCATCTCAAGATAGAGTTGCCGTCGTGTCTCGTTCAGGCGCAAAATGTCGGCTTCCCGCCAGCCATACGCCCGAGCCAGGGTATGAACATCGCACAACAACCGCTTTGCCTGAGCACAAATCTCACTCCATAAAAATGCTTCGATATCGAACATCATTTGCCAGCCGTGTTCACAAGCTGGACATCGGAGATCGAGCAAAATCTCAGCTTGAGGATCACATGCACCAATGGAGGCAGCGAGGCTGTCGATAGCTGTCTTGGGCAAGCTGTCCATGGCGACCGTTTCACCACCCCGCACAAGGCGTACGATACAACGCTGTGCAAGGTGGTGGCGCGCCTGTCCAACCTCGCTACATCCCACAATTGCCCCGAGGTCAAAGCTGGTAGGGCGACGAACATGCATCTCATAGTCGTCAACCATCACCTGCCATGTTGCTTCACTTGCCTGTGGCTGCGTGTCTACGATGACATCACGAACACGCATCTCAAACTCAAGCTGCTCACTGCACGTGGGGCAAGCAGTTCGACTCACCATAGCACTTCCAAATGTTTGTTCACGCACTTGGAATAGATACCTGTCCCGCTCACCGATACTCAAACTAGCCAAGGTATCCCAAGCCAACTCTGGATACGCCACTGTCAGCACAGTGAGCGCGCGATCAACCGGATGTTGTCGTAGACCAACCTCCCAGGCCTGGAGCAATGCTTGTCCCCCAAGCATGACCATCCCTATGCAGGTCCATTCAAGGTCGGCTCGGTGGGCTCGGCGACACTGGTATCACGCTCCCAGCCCTCATTTTCGAGCTTAAGATGTTGGATGGCGACGGCGTTGGCGTTCGCGTCAAAGTCGGGCATCGCCTGGTACTCCGAGACCCAACAGCGGTATACCTTATAAGCAATCGCCAGCTGACCGGCTTCGTTATACAGCTCGATGATCAGGTCTTTGCGAAAATCTTTGAGCGAGACCTCGCTACCTAGCCCCGTGCCGTAGTTCCACACCTTGTTGGCCCACTTTTCGAATTCGAGATCATGCGTCACGCCGCGCTCGAGGGTGATCGCCTCGTATTCAGTACGACCAGGCGATTTACGGGTACTACTGGGATCGCCGCCTTCGCGGTGTTTCACAACTTCGGTGGTGCGCTTCAAGGCGCTTACTTTGCTGATTCCGAGCACATATTTGCCATCCCACTTGACCCGGAACTTGAAGTTCTTGTAGGGGTCGAAGCGTTGGGCATTGGTTGTAAACTGAGCCACGTTTCCCTCCTTAGACCGCGATCTGACCGGCCATTTGTTGAATCTTGATCACGACGAACTCTGCCGGTTTCAGCGGCGCGAAGCCGACGATGACATTGACGATGCCGAGGTTGATATCGTTTTGAATCGTTGTTTCGCCATCGCACTTGACGAAATATGCTTCGCGGGGCGACTTGCCCTGGAAGGCTCCCTGGCGAAACAGGTTCTGCATGAATGCCCCTACGTTCAACCGAATTTGGGACCAGAGGGGTTCATCATTCGGCTCGAAGACGACCCATTTGGTACCCCGGTACAGGCTTTCCTCAATGTACAACGCTAGTCGTCGAACCGGGATATACTTATAGTCATCGGTCAGTTGATCGGCACCACGCGCGGTACGTGCGCCCCAGACGACCGGTCCAATGATCGGGAAGTTGCGCAAACAATTAATACCTAGCGGATTCAGGAGGCCATTTTCGGCATCAGTTAGGTTAACTTCCAGCCCCTGAATGCCATTCAAGGCGGCGTCAATACCTGCTGGTGCTTTCCATACACCGCGTTCACCATCTGTTCGTGCCATCACACCGGCGATCATGCCGCACGCCGCAAACGTATCAATTTGTCCGCCACGTTGGGGATCGGGTTGGCGTACACGGGGAAAATACAAGGCAGCATTGCGGGCATCTGGACCTGACAATGTGAGCTGTGTTCGACCCGGATCGGCCTCAAGGGGAGTGCGTGGGTTAAAATTAGCCAGTGCCGTATTAGCTGGCATCAGTTTGTCGTCACCCCACGCAGCAGGTGGATCAACGATCAACATTGCGCGCCTATCTCGACAGTAGGCCATCGCCTTTTGGTAAACTTCTTGAGGAACTGTTCGCGTGTCAGGACTAGGCGTAGCAGGATCGCTAGACGGACTAGGCTTGTCACGGCTGTCAGGCGGAATACATAGAAGGTTGAAAAGATCGACTTTTTCGAGTGCGTAAAGGCCAGTTTTTTTGACAGGCCCATCTGTGCCACCTGTATAATCATCGGGCACAAGTGCTGTTGCATCTTGACCCGCGCCATTACCAACTACTCCAGTCATATTAAAATTTTGTCCCTGGAGCTTTATTGGAAAGGTCTTGGCTGGCTCAGGGGCAGTTAGGGCCGTTCCTGTAGCAGCACCTGTTGCTCCACCACGCGTACTCCCACGCGCTCCACTAGTGCCAGCAGTTGCGTCGCCACCAGTATCACCAGTTGGCTGAGCACTAGCGTCGGTCGCACTTGTGGAGGAGGCGGCAGGGATAGGCGAAGCAGGATCAGGGCGTTTATCCGGCAGGGCCGGTGAAGGATCACTATCACTCTTTGCGGGAATACGTACGAGTTGCGAGTCTGCAGCCAGCACCCGATCAATACGCCGACCTCCTGCATCTGGCTTGACCGACAAATTGGCGAACTGTTCCATCCGCCCTGGTGTGCCATTGACGGCTTCTAAAATGGTGAGGTTGAACAAATCGTCCGCGTTGAGATGATACTGGGCCGCTACATCCGGCGTTATTCCATTGCGGTCAACCAACGCAAATAGATTGTTGCCCCATGAGCCCGGTGAAGCTGCTTCGAGTGTCAGACTTGTTGTGGTCAATTTTGCTTTGCCGCTTCCACCGCCGATAAGCCGCACAATCACTGCTGTCGCCTGACCACCGGCGTTGAGGTAGAAATCACGAACGGCATAGCTCATAGGATAGCGTGAATCGACACCGCCAAATAGCCGAACAAAGTCAGCATAACTGGTGATCGTGGTGGCATCGGACGGTCCATGGGCAGTACGTCCAAGGAAGGCGGTGATCGAGGTAGCTACTCCGGCGATAGTGCGCACGCCACTCGGAATCTCCTCAATGTACACGCCTGGATACGTTAGTGTGGCAGGCATACGATGCTCTCCCTATAATGATTGTGTGTTTCGCGTACAGTTTTTGATGGCTGTCTATCAAAGGCGACCGAATCATGACGAACAGGTTGCCAGCAATGTTCGGATGATGAGGCAGATATCCACGTTCCCACCTTGCATCCTAGCATTCGCCGTTGAAGAAAGTCTGAGTTGAGAATGAGTTGCGGCTGAAGTCTCGGTCAACTTCGCCTGCATACGAATAGCTCATGCTACTCCGTCCCGGCGATCAAACGGTGTAAGGCATGTAACAATCCGCGCCAACCGTTGAATGGGCGTTGGGTCGGTGATTGCAGATCGATGATCTCACCATGGACCAGCCGTCCACGCTGGTCAACCAGCAGACGCATGATGACGGTGACGTAGTGTTGTGCGGCTAACTGCTCTTCAGGGACCGGCTTGGACACGGTACACCTCGCTCGTGTACAACGACTTGCGCGGATGGTGATCCAGCGTAGAACATACAGCTCAGGCTGCCGTAGTGGCGTCACCTCCCAGTGTTGCTACAAGAACCAGGGGCAGAATAGAATTATTTTAGCTTCCCCTCCTCATATTTCACTGAGTTCAGTCTGAGGACCGGCTACAAATGTGACTGAGGTTCGTCTGAGGAATCGTCGGCGGATAGAGACGAAGCCAGTTACACACTATCAGGATGAAGGCGTACCTGCTCATATAACGTTACCGTAGCTCGTTCGGGAGCCGCATCGAACTCGTCGCGGAGAATGCGGGTACAGAGTTGATATTGGCGTAATGCTTGAGCGCGCTCACCCAGGCGTACGTTACAACGCATTACTAGGCGGTGGGCATCCTCGCGGCAGGGATCGCTGGTCAGCAAGCGCTGGGCAAAGTCGAGGCACACTGAGTACATCTGCTGCGCGAAGTGGTAATCGGCGAGTTGAGCTAAGACGTTCAAATAGCAGGCGCGTAAGCGCTCACGCTCCATTACCTCAAAAACATCAATGCTGCTCCATAAATCGCCTTGGTAAACATCAACGGCACGACAATAGGTTGAAATAGCCGCCGGGAGATCGTCATGGCGCAACTGGCGGTTTCCCTCCTCAACGAGTGCCTCGAACTGCACCATGTCGACACCTACGCCCGCCTCTGTATTGAGCCGGTAATAGCCCTCACCTTGCAGGATCGGTGTGGCTCCCCCCAGCACGTCTGCGAATTGTTTGCGCAACGTATAAACCAGACTATTGAGTGATTGGCCTGCCAGCACGGGATCATGGTTTGGCCATAGGAGTGACAATAAGGTATCGCGAGGGAGGGGGCTGCCATGCCGGAGGGCCAAGCTCGCCAGCAGTACTTCGACCTTGCCATTGCTCGGGACGACGACCGGCTGACCGCACTTCAAGAGTCGAAAGTTCCCCAACAGGCAAACCATTACAGGCCAGTTAGTCGGCCTGACCTTCCACGTACCCTGGGCTTCGCGTTGCATTCGAGCCTCGTGGTGTGTTCCTCAATCTCTACAGAGGAACATGCATCTCATCTATGTTAATGCGCGATCACGAGCTTATATCACGGGGAGACGGAATGCAGTGGTGCAACGCAGGGAGGACGTGATCGGCATCTTTTTGGGCTATGACATAGTGTAGCAGCTATGTCAATCAAAATGCGGTTAAGACTCCCGGCAGTTCCTAACCGCGCAACGCCGCGAAAAAGATGCCTGGCAAATGCCGCCAACCCGGTGTTTGCTCAAACGCCACCAGCCCACGTCCGACCTTGTCCGCTTGCTTGTTGGTGATAAACCAAGGTGGCTTCGGCAAGATGCCCAAGATGCCATGCAAGAAGCTCCGTGGGAATGGATAAAAAGGTCCCCGCACAACACTCTTTTGCGGCTTGTCGAACAGCAACGTATTATGTACAACACCCACGCCACTCTGGATATCGCTATTGGTATGACCGGGAAACGCTCCCCAGGTGGCTGGGGCGAGCAGGAAGCCGACACCGGTCCACGCGTTGATGGCGACGCAACCATACCGCAAATCCGCGATGGCTTCGTCAAGCACCGGCCCCAGCTCTTTGATCGTTTGTGGATGAATCAAGAGGTTCGCGCCGAGCGTACCATGGAGGGTTTCGTTGCAAAAATGCACCGCTTCACGCAGGAACTCGGCGGCACTTTTGCCGGGCAAGCTGGTTTGTGCCAGCACGCCGCCAAAGGTTTCCACGGTGAAGCAAGCATCATCGCCGTTAGCAGGGTCCACGTTGGTAACCAACGTCCGTGGGACCGAGCCAGGCTGCGACGGATCGAGCCGTTCGGCCTCGGGATGCTCAGCCAAAACTGCTTGATAACGCTCTTCAGCACCTGGATAATAGGGCTCACGCGCTTTAATAGCACGTAGTGTCGTGCGGAGAGCATCGAGCAAGGCCGGTGTCCGCTCCCATTCCGTCGGCAGCACCAGCACTTGTGCTGCGATACAGTTAAAGCCGCCGTTATGAAACTTTTGGGTCGCGATATGCTCGGACTGAAAGCGCAAGTCGGCATCACTCCACGGCCCTGGAACCACAATGGTTGGGCTAACATTGCCCAACTCACTCGTGATCCGCTTATGGAGCAACGGCTCATCGCGGCGTTTGCGCTCAACGCCTTCGGGACCGGGTCCATAAACGATGACATCGTGCGTGCGTGCACTCCCAGTAATATGAATTTCATCAATGCCGGGTAGCTCACACAGGTATGCGCCAACATCGCCACCACCGTACACTATGCGCACATAGCCATCGCGGATCAACGGTGCAAAGATTTGTTCGAAAAACGGTCCCAAGTAGTCATTGACCGGATTCATCTTAAGAATACAGACCTGGCCCTCGGCAAACAGCTTGTACAACACATCCAGCGGCGGAATACTGGCAATGTTGCCAGCACCAAGTACGAGCGCGACCTTGCCCCTCGGCGCTGCTTGCTGGTAAAAAGTCGCCATCGTTTGTGGAAGATTGCGCGGCGTAACGCCCGGTTGCATCCACACTTCAGCGGAGACCCCGTTCACCAGGAGTTTGTCGAAGATCGTTTGGGGGAAAACATCGACGACCACCTGCCCGTTCGCTCGCGTATGAATGGCACCACGCTTCAGTGATGGTGTATGACCCTGCTGCACAGCTTCAAGACTCGCCATTAGGCGGTTGAGCGCGAACAGCAGTGCCCATGGCCCAGACAGCCATTCTTCCCCAGCCAGCGGTCCCGCCGTGCCAATCCCCTTGGCCTTTACTGCCGCCGTCACCCAGCCATCCGCGACCGCCCCGGTCGCTTGGCGCATAGCATAGAGGTAACGAATTTTCTCGGCTACGGGCAAACGTGCCCATGCCTCTTTCCGCTCGCCAAGGACGCTGACGGCTTGGTCTAGCTGTGAATGGTCCATGCAACTACCTCTCGCTTACCCTACGACGCGTCCATCTGTCGCCAGCCGTAGCTGGGCTTCCAACCGAAGAATTGTTCCATCTTCGCACAATTAAAGGCCGAGGCAAAATCATCGTGATCCGGAGCAATGCAGTCGTAGCCGTCGTAGTGTGCAGCCATCAGTGCTCGCAATGGCTGGTCCGAGCTCGTATCGGCTGCCGCGATCAAGAAGACCTCGTGACCGCTACTCTCGCCCTCCAGCGCTGCTAGGTAAGCACTCCCCACATCCCGCGCATCAATATAGCTCCAGAAGTTCGCCAACCCAAGTGCGGGATTATCGCGCCGCTCTTGCAGGATGTCATAGCGATCTGGCGGGATCACATTGTTAATCCGCAGACCGACGAACGCCATCGACGGATAAGCCAAGCTAAGGGAGTCCGCAATCACTTCACTAATATACTTGCTGACCGCATACGCATTTGGCGAAGGCCGGCGCTCGCTTTCGTCAAACGGGATGCGGCTGGGCACAACGCCCTCCGTTAGCAGGCCAGTGGCCATCTCGCTCGACGCGTAGATCATACGGCGCACGCCGGCATCGCCCGCTGCCTGCATCAGGTTGAAGGCACTCAGCACATTGTTCCCGAAGACATCAACGCGCGCCTGACCACTTGGCGCTGGATTGGCCGCTAGATGGCAGACCCCGTCCGGTCGAAACTGAAACATAGCATCATAGGTCTCGCCAGCATTCGTGAGGTCCACCCGGCAAAAGCTGCCCGGCAGATCGCTGCCGGGTATCCGGTCAAAGTTAATCACGTCATGGCCTGCGGCGGCGACGGCCCGCACCACATGCTGACCGGCCTTACCCGCTCCACCCGTTACAACAACTCGCATCGTGCTTCGTATCCTCTCTGATCTCTATTTGTTACCCACAACTCGCTTCGATGACATCTGGCAGCAATCCTACCACCAATCACACCACCCACAATGACTTTACGTCGCTGCCTTCACCGAGTATGATCAGGTAGCGGCGGAACACAAAGGGGAACAGTATGACCAACGCGTACAAAAACTATATCGGTGGTACGTGGGTCACGGCCAGTGATGGTGCGACCTTTCCGAACCACAATCCGGCCAACGACTTCGTCGTTGGCACCTTTCCTAAGCTCACGCGTGAAGATACGCAGCTGGCCATTCGTGCTGCGCATGACGCACTTCCCGCATGGGCGAATACACCACCACCCGCGCGCGGTGCCATACTGGATAAAGCGAGCCAAATCATTTCAAGTCGTGTTGATGAAATTGCCACCGTGCTGACACGCGAAGAAGGAAAAACACGCGCGGAGGCCCGAGGCGAGGTGATGCGGGCGCGCGATATTCTGCGCTACTACAGTGGCGAAGGCTGGCGTGGCGGTGGTGACGTGCTGCCCAGCAACACCACCGGGGAATTGCTGTATAGCAAGCGCGAGCCACTTGGCGTCGTCAGCATTATCACGCCGTGGAACTTTCCGATCGCGATTCCCACCTGGAAGATCGCTCCGGCTCTGGCGTTCGGCAATACCATCATCTTCAAGCCGGCGTCGGATGCGCCGCAGACCGGCTTGATGCTGGTCGAGGCACTGATCGACGCGGGGCTGCCGGCCGGCGTGCTCAATTTCGTGACCGGCTCCGGCGGCGTCGTCGGAGACGAGTTGGCCAGCAGTGTACACGTCCAAGGCCTCAGCTTTACCGGTTCGACCGCTGTGGGCAGCGGCATTTATGGTCAAGCGATCAAGAATTTTACGCGCGTCCAGCTCGAAATGGGTGGCAAAAATGCCCTAGTCGTGCTCGCCGACGCCGATCTTGATGTGGCCGTGTCACTTACCGTCGCCGGTGGCTTTGGGCTGACCGGCCAAGCCTGCACCGCCACGAGCCGGGTGATCGCTGAACAAAGTATTGCCGACGAGTTTGTACGACGACTGGCTGATGCCGCACGCAAGCTCAAGGTCGGTGATGGCTTACAGGATGGCATCCAGATGGGACCGGCAGTGAACCGCAGCCAGTGGGAAACGGATCTGCATTACATCGAAGTTGGACGGAGCGAGGAGGCCCAACTGGTGGTAGGTGGTTCACCGCTGCCCGGAAGCGGCCTGTTCGTACAACCGACGGTCTTCGATCACGTCGAGCCCCAGATGACGATCGCGCAAGAGGAAATTTTTGGGCCGGTGATCAGTGTGCTCCGCGCTCGCGATTTCGACCATGCCCTAGAACTGGCAAATGCGGTGCCCTATGGCCTGACTGCCGGTGTTGTGACCAACGACCTCCACAAAGCCTTCGCCTTCGCCAATGCCATCGATGCCGGCGTCGTCAAGATCAACGAACCGACGACGGGCCTGGCGCTGCAAGCACCATTCGGCGGCTTTAAGCAGTCGAGCGCCAATACCTTCAAAGAACAAGGTCAGGCGGCCGTCGAATTCTACACACGCACCAAAACAATCTACATCGGCCACGGATAAGGAGAAGTATATGGACTATCGCCAACTCGGACGGTCAGGCTTGCGCGTCTCGGCGCTCGCCCTCGGCACCATGACCTTCGGCGGTCGCGGGGGCTTCGCCAAGACCGGCGCGACCAACACCGCCGGAGCTCGTCGCCAGCTCGATCTGGCCCTTGATGCCGGCGTCAATCTTATCGACACCGCCGATGTCTACTCAAACGGACTGTCCGAAGAGATCGTCGGCCAAGCCATCATGGGGCGGCGCGACCGCCTGTTACTGGCGACCAAGGCGCGTTTCTCAATGGGCGACGGCCCCAACGATGCTGGACTCTCGCGCCACCACCTGATCCACGCCTGCGAAGCAAGTCTGCGTCGCCTGGGCACCGAGTACATTGACCTGTACCAAGTCCACGAGTGGGACGGTCAAACGCCGCTGGAGGAGACCCTAGAGACGCTCGACACGCTCGTGCGGTCGGGCAAGGTCCGCTATGTTGGCTGTTCGAACTACGCCGGCTGGCAACTGCTCAAGGCACTCGGCACGTCCGACCGCTATGGTTACCAGCGCTTCATTAGTCAGCAGATTTACTACTCACTCCAGGCCCGTGATGCCGAGTACGAGCTGATTCCCGCCGCTCTGGACCAAAACCTCGGCGTGCTAGTCTGGAGCCCGTTGGCCGGTGGTCTGTTGACGGGCAAATACCGTCGCGGGCAAGGCACGCCAGAGGGGACGCGTCGCCTCGCTGGCTGGGACGAACCGCCGGTCCGCGACGAGGAGCAACTCTACGACACGGTCGACGCATTGGTCGCCATCGCCGCAGAGCACGACGTCTCGCCGGCCCAGGTCGCGCTGGCTTGGCTGCTGCACAAGCCCGCGATCACCAGTGCCATCATTGGCGCGCGCACCGACGAGCAACTCGCGGATAACCTAGGAGCGGCCGAACTGCACCTCAGCAACGAAGAGCAAGCTCGCCTAGATAAGGTGAGTGCTCTGCCGCTGCTTTACCCCTACTGGCATCAGGTCCAGACCGCCGCTGACCGCCTGAGTACGGCCGATCTCACGCTGCTCGGCCCACACGTGCGCCACTAGCCTACCCAACGGGGTTGAACAAGGAAGGATGGTCATGGACAAGAACGTTCTGACAACGAAACCAATTCTCGATCGTATGCGCCTCGACGGGCGGGTCGCTCTGGTCACCGGCGGTGGACAAGGGATTGGACGGGCGTTTGCCCACGCCTTGGGTGAGGCGGGCGCAGCCGTCGCCATCGTTGATGTTGCGGCTGACCGTGCCGAGACGGTTGTCGGTGAGTTGCACGCGAAAGGGATCGACAGCCTCGCCCTGACGTGTGACGTCACAAAGGTGGCACCGGTTCACGACATGGTGGCGGCGGTGCTGGCCCGTTGGGGGTCGCTGACAATTGCGGTAAACAATGCCGGGATCGGCAGATGGGCCGATGCGGAGACGCTGACCGAGGAACACTGGGATGCCGTCATGAACCTCAATCTCAAAGGTGTGTTTCTGTGTGCTCAGGCCGTAGCCGCTCCCATGCTGGAAGCGGGCTACGGCAAAATTATCAATACCGCGTCCATGTCGGCCCATATTGTGAACCGGCCGCAGCACCAGGTACCCTACAATACGTCGAAAGCTGGCGTGCTCCACCTCACGCGGTCGCTCGCGGCGGAGTGGGCACCGCGCGGCATTCGGGTGAACAGTATCAGTCCGGGCTATATGCGGACGGCGCTGCTTGAAACCCTGCTCGAAACGCCCGAGTCACGCCACCTCGGACCGCAGTGGATCGATATGACGCCGCTTGGCCGGCTCGGCGAAGTCACGGATCTGCAGGGGGCTGTGGTCTATCTCGCCGCTGAGGCATCAGATTTTATGACGGGCAACGACCTAGTAATTGATGGGGGCTACGGCCTCTGGTAAGCACACGGGTAGCTCGTCGGTGAGGATAGCTCCCGACCGACGAGCCCGAGCCATATGGAGGGTAGATGACCGATAAGAGCATACCCCCGCCCACATCGGTCGAGGGCGCACCGGCACCCAGTGTGGAGAGCCGCCCGATGCCGGAACAGCGGTCCAACGGTTGGCAGCGCACCTTTGCGGCCCTGCGCCATCGCAACTACCGCCTGTGGTTTTTTGGCCAGTTGGTATCACTGATCGGCACCTGGATGCAGATCACTGCGCAGAGCTTCCTGGTCTTCGAGTTGACACACTCAACCGCCTATGTCGGTTTTGTGGGCTTTGCCAATGGGCTGCCATCATTGCTCCTCATGCTGTTTGGTGGTGTGGTCGCTGACCGAGTCGCGCCCCGCCGGCTCCTCGTCGTTACACAGAGCACGATGATGCTGCTGGCCTTGGTGTTGGCCGCGCTCAGCTTTTCACACTTGGTACAACCTTGGCATGTTGTACTACTCGCCCTGCTCCTCGGTACAGTGAACGCCTTCGATGCGCCCGCCAGCCAGGCCTTTATCTTTGACCTCGTTGACCGCCAGGATATCACCAACGCCGTCGCCCTGAACGCGAGCCAGTTCAATCTGGCCACGGTTATTGGGCCAACCGTCGCCGGCCTAACGTATGCCGCTTTCGGCCCCGCCTGGTGCTTCGGCCTAAATGGCGTCTCGTATATCGCAGTGATCACCGCGCTGCTCTTGATGCGCCTCCGTACGCGGGAACGTGCAGCACGCGCCGGCTCAGCCTTTGGGCAGTTGAAGGAAGGTGTGCGTTATACGCTCGGCCACCCTATTCTGCGCAGCTTAATCGCCATCCAAGGTGCGACCGCCTTGTTCGGCATGGCCTATGCCACGCTCCTGCCGGCCTGGGCAGTCGCCGTGCTCCATGGTAATGCGACCACGAATGGGTTACTCCAATCTGCTCGTGGTGCTGGCTCGCTGCTCGGGGCATTGATGCTTGCCGCGCTGGCCTATAGGGGACACCGGGGCCGCTGGTTGACGCTCGGGACCTTCGCGTTCCCACTCGTGTTGCTCGTCTTTGCGGCCGTCCGATCGGTGCCCATAGCCCTGGTTTTACTTGCTGGCGTAGGCTGGAGCAGCATTCTGCTTTTCAACTCCGCCAACACGCTCGTACAGGGACATGTCGCGGATGAGATGCGCGGACGGGTAATGGCCATTTTCTCTCTGACCTTTTTCGGCGGCATGCCTTTATGTGCACTATGGGCCGGCCAACTGGCCGACCGGATCGGCCCACCCATGACGCTTGTGGTGAGCGCCAGTATCTTATTGGTCCTTGCGGTGCTGTATTGGGCACGCGCACCCCGGGTACGCCGGTTGACGTGACAGGCGCTAGGCTTCTTGCGGGAGGACAGTATGAATAAAATAGGCATCTACTATGCGTTCTGGACGCGCGATTGGGATGCGGATTTCCATCCCTTCATTGACAAGATAGCCGAGCTTGGCTTCGACATTCTGGAGGTAAATGCCGGGACCGTCGCACGGATGACACCGGACGAACGCCAGCGTCTCAAGGCGCATGCCGACGAGCGAGCCATAACCCTGACATATTGTATCGGCCTACCTCACGAATACGACATCGCCTCGGAAGATCGGTCGGTACGGCAGCATGGTATTGGGTTTCTCCAACAGATGGCGCGTGCGATCGGCGAACTCGGTGCAGCCCTACGCACCATAAACTACTAGGGTGACATCGTGATGGAACCGTTCGTGATCCGTGGTGGCGAGGTCGGTCGTGACATCAAGATCTTCCACGATTTGAACACACATCTGGATATGGATGAAGAGGCACGCAAGGCACTACTGTTTATGCACGGTGTGCTTAAGTAACGCTAGGAGCTACACTCGCCTTTATTGCTACGGGAGCGCGCCATGCACGAGCGATCACTGACTGGCAATTGGGAGTTTCGCTTCGAGGATGAGCCGGATTGGCGCACATTGGCAGTGCCCGGCTGCTGGGAGTTGCTGGCAGATGTGCCCAAGAATCGTTCAGGGCCAGCCTGGTACCGCTTGGTGACCGAGATTCCGGGCGCGCTGCGTAGCGGGCGGCTATGGCTCGCTTTTGACGGTGTTAGTTATGATTGCCAGGTATGGGTCAACGGCACGGAGGTCGGGCGCCATACCGGCCTGTGGGACGCCTTCCGGATCGAGATCACCAATGCCGTGGGGCTACAAGCCCACGCGCTGATCGAAGTGCGTGTCGAGAAGCCGGCCAGCCTCACGGCAGGGCCGGAGTCGCCGCCGGTCGCGGGTAACTTTCCGCTGCCCGAAACGCTGGCCGGCTTTCTGCCGTATGTCTGGGGCCACATCTTCGGCGGCATCTGGCAAGATGTGCGCCTCGTAGCAACCGGTCAGGTGGTCTTTACCCACGTTCATGCGCGTGGCACCGCCGTAGGCGCGTTGCATATCGAGGCGGGACTGCCCACACCCGCCACCGTCCACTGCCAGGTGTCCGATCCCAGTGGTCGGATCTTATGGACGATGACCTGCGACGGCACCGAGCAGGTACTCTTCGAGGCACAGCTCGCCGACCCGCTTCCTTGGTCGCTCACCGCTCCGATGTTGTACGAAGCGCGCCTGCGCATCGACGACGGCGACGAGCGCGTTATGCGCTTTGGCCTACGTTCGTTGCGAGCGGACGGCACCACACTCCTGCTGAACGAGCGCCCTCTGTATCCCCGCTTGGCACTGTCATGGGGCTGGTATCCGGACGCACTCCACAGCAATCCGGGGCCTGAGCGTGTACGGGCCGACTTCGCACAACTGCGCGCACTCGGCTACAACGGCGTTAAATTGTGCCTATGGGTACCGCCCCAGTATTATTTCGACTTGGCCGACGAGTTGGGCCTGCTGCTCTGGCTTGAGTTGCCGCTGTGGTTGCCACAGCCCACGCCCTTCTTTCGCGCGCAAACGCCCGTCGAATACGAGCACATCATGCGTGCCGCTCGCAACCATCCCTCGGTGATCTTATACACGCTCGGCTGCGAACTGAACGCCGAGATCGGTGCTGACCTGCTAGAGCCACTCTATGCTCTAGCAAAGCGGCTGGCCGGTGATGCGCTCGTGCGCGACAATAGCGGCTCGGGCGAGGCCTATGGTGGCCTTCTAAACGAATACGCCGACTATTATGACTACCATTTCTATAGTGATATCCAGTTCCTGCGTCCGCTGCTGGATCTCTTCGCCCCGCGCTGGCGACCTGAGTTACCCTGGCTCTTCGGCGAGTTCTGCGACCTTGACACCTTCCGCGATCTGCGGCGGCTTTATGCCAGCAACGGCGGCGTACCACCTTGGTGGACCGTCTCCGATGATAGGCAAAATCCCCAAGGTGCGCGCTGGCAATTCGACATCGTCGCGACCGAGCAACGACTGCGCGCCAACGGCTTTTGGGAGCGCGGTACCGAGCTTGAACACATTTCGCAGGCGCAAGGGCTGCTCCACCGCAAATGGACGTTTGAACTGGTGCGTTCATACCGCGAGATCGGCGGTTACGTCGTGACCGGCGAGGTCGATACACCGATCAGCACCGCCGGCATGCTCAACGACCTGGGCGAGCTTAAGTTCGATGCAGCTGCATTTCGCCAAGCCAATGCTGATCTGGTAGTCCTGGTTGGTTGGGACAAGCGCCGCACCTGGCTCGGCGGGGGCGACCGTGTTGCGCCCTGGGATAACTGGAGCTATCCCGCTGGTGCCATCGTGCGTGCCCATCTCATCGCCTCGCACTATGGCACAGCACATGGACCAGCCCACATCACTTGGCGCGTCGTCTGGCACGACGGCGCGATCCTCGCGGACGGCGCCGCGACCTCGCCGTTCGCGCTCACGCCCGGTACCGTAGCAGAAGTGCATATCGCTGAACTACGTGTGCCGGAGCTCGACGCACCGTCCCGTGCCAGTCTCGAAGTGGATCTGCAAATCGGCGATGAAACGGCGACGAACCGCTGGCCGCTGTGGTTCTTCCCCGCCGAGCCGTGGCGCGCTAACGAACATGTAACGCTGGCCGATCCGTCCGGTCGCCTACATGACCTGCCCCATCTCGCACCAGCGCCCCAACTACCGCCTTCAGCACCAGTCCGGCCCGTGCTGATCGCCACCAGTTGGCTGCCCGAGGTCGAGCTGCACCTAGCAAGCGGCGGCGCGGCGATCCTATTGCAGTCCGGCAGCGGACCGGCGGGACCGGTCGGGACGGTCGAAATGCCCTTCTGGCGTGAGGCAATCAAAGTGATTGAGCCGCATCCGGCATGGGGCGACTTCCCGCACGACGGCTATGTCGATCTGCAATTCTTCGGCTGCGCCACCGATCACGCACTCGATACAGGCACCCTAGAGCAGGCACGGCCGATCTTGCGCCGCCTCGATGTGCGTACTATGGCAGTCCATGATTACGCCACGGAGATCCCCTGGGGTGCGGGTCGGCTGATCGTCTCGACGCTGCGCTTCGAGGGCGGTCTGGGCGAACAGCCACTCGGTATCATCCGCAACACCGCAGCAGCATATCTCCTAAGCTGCTGGGTGCGCTATCTAGCGACCTCCCTAGCTCCCGGCAGTCCGTAACTCTAGCCGCCGCACACCCGCCGCAGGTTCGAGCAGTCCTTGGGAGCGAAGCCAATCGCTGAAACGCTCGATCCAGCTATCGACGGGCAAGCCCTGCTGCCGCATGCCGAAGCCATGTCCACCCTGAGCTACGGTTCGTGCGGGAGCCCGCCGTGTACGATGCAGCAGACACCGCCAACGCCCTAACGCCCGCTGATCTGCGCGAGTTGCCGGGGTGGCTGGCCGAGGCGTACCCTCAACTGCTGGCACATCCGCGTCTCACCGCACGCCTCGAAGTGTATGAGGCGCTCTGGCAGTTGGTGCAGGTGTTTCACTTCGGTCGAGGCTCCGGCGTGCACGACCCCTGGGCGCACCTCCGGGTTCTGCTTGACTCGACAAACAGTTGGGCCCGGCTCGGCTGAGCGCCAGGGTCGCTTATCGTCAACATTGAATTCCTTAGCATACAGGTATAATGGTCCGCACCATCGTTGTACACAAAGGAGTTCCAATGATCTTTCCGGCAACGCTAGCAACTCCCCAGCGTCATCCGTTAATGACGGCACGGGTCGACGTCCAACGCATTGCGACAATGATCCACACCTACCTGGCCGCCAGTCAACCCGCTAAGGTCCGGGAGGTCATCGCCACCCTCCACCCCGCCGACCTTGCTGATGCCATGATCTTTCTGGATGCGCCGGATGATGTCGCACTATATCGCCTGCTCGACCCAGCGGAAGCGGCGGAAGTACTCGACGAGGTGGACACCACCACCCGCGCGGCCTTGCTCGAGGCGACGCCGCCCGACCGCCTGCCGGCAATCCTGTCGCGTCTCCCCGCCGATGAGGGCGCGACCATTCTGCGC
>JACDGP010000227.1 GCA_013821605.1 Herpetosiphonaceae bacterium | reverse complement strand
GCGTCGGCCTCAGGGCTAAACTGCTTGCTCTCCACGATGCCCCGGCCAATGTCGGCGTGCGTCGAGTGAATATACTGCAAGAAGTCACGCTTGAAATCGGCAATATGCTCGACCGGGATTTTATCGGTATGACCGCGTGAGACCGCGAAGATCAACATAACTTGATCCTCGACCGCTAGGGGCTGGTACTGCGGCTGTTTCAACAACTCAGTCAGCCGTTGGCCGCGCTCCAGTTGTGACCGCGTGCCCGCGTCGAGGTCCGAGCCGAACTGTGCGAAGGCCGCCAGCTCGCGGAACTGCGCCAAACTCAACTTCATCTGGCCCGCGACTTTGCTCATCGCCTTAATCTGGGCCGACCCACCTACGCGCGAGACCGACAAACCAACGCTGATCGCCGGACGCTGGCCGGAGTTGAACAGATCCGATTCGAGGAAGATCTGACCATCGGTGATCGAAATCACGTTGGTGGGAATATAGGCTGAGATATCGCCGGCCTGGGTCTCGATCACCGGCAGCGCGGTTAGGGAGCCACCGCCGTTTTCTTTATTCAACCTAGCCGCGCGTTCCAGCAGCCGCGAATGGAGATAGAAAACATCGCCGGGGAAGGCTTCGCGTCCGGGTGGGCGGCGCAGCAACAATGAAACCTGGCGATAGGCTTGAGCATGCTTGGTCAGGTCATCATAAATAATCAAGGCATCGCGACCTGTTTCCATGAACTCCTCGCCCATGGCACAGCCGGAATACGGAGCGATATATTGGAGCGCCGCCGACTCAGAGGCCGAGGCCGATAACACAATCGTGTAATCCATCGCGCCATACTGCTCCAGCAGGCCGTAGATTTGAGCAACCTGCGCCCGCTTCTGTCCAATGGCGACGTAGATGCAGATGAGGTCCTTGCCCTTCTGGTTAATAATGGTGTCGATCGCAATCGCCGTTTTGCCGGTCTGGCGGTCGCCAATGATCAGCTCACGCTGACCACGGCCGATCGGGATCATCGCGTCGATCGACATGATGCCCGTTTGCACCGGCGTTCTCACCGGCTGGCGCGTAATCACGCCCGGTGCGATACGCTCGATCGGGCGGTTCTTGGTCGTATTGATCGGACCCTTCCCATCAATCGGCTGTCCAAGCGCATTAACGACACGCCCGATCAAGGCGTCGCCGACCGGTACTTCGATAATGCGACCGGTCGACTTAACCAAGTCACCTTCTTCGATCTCTTCGTAATTACCGACGATAATCGATGACACGCTGTCTTTTTCAAGGTTGAGCGCAATGCCATAGACCGGCTCCTTGCCGGCCTTACCTGGAAACTCCAGGAGCTCGGAGGCCATGACCTGCTGGAGGCCTTCGATGCGGGCCACACCGTCACCAACACTCATCACCGTTCCAACATTGACCGACTGTGCCGGCTGGGCGGTTGTGCGCAAGCTGGCTTGCAAACGCTGCAAAATGTCTTCAGTTGTAACTGCCATATCTTCCTCTGGTGCTTACAAAATGCAAAGCGGTGAAGCGTTGAAGATGCGGGTTGCCTTCAAACTTCACCTGCTTCGCTCCTTCGTCGCTGCGGTACCTTAGCTCACTAGCATCCGTTGTTGCACGGCGGCCAAGCGGCTACGCACACTATCATCTAACACTTTATCACCAACCCGGATCACCAGACCACCCAAAATACTGGCATCAACGGTAAACCTGATTTCCAGTCCTGCTCCGTACTTGGCGCGCAACTGCTGCATGATCGCCTCGTGCTGCGCTGGATCGACCTCAACTGCGCTGGTTACTTCTGCATCGCGCGGGCCGGAGCCACGGACCAGCTCAACGAAGGCGGTAATCACTTCATCTAACTGCGCTGCTGCCCCGTTCGCATCCAGCGTTTGAACCAGCGAGTCATAGAGCGCTCGAGCAACTGCTGGAGCCTCAAGGGTTGCCATTAGAGCCTCCCGAGCGAACTGATCGATTGTTGGATCAAGCGCTGGTGCTCGGGCCCGTGCAGTTCCTGACCGATGACCGTGCTCGCGGTTTGCGTCACCAGCGTTGCCAGCTGGCCTTGCAGACCGCGCAGCAGCTGGTCACGCTCCTGGGCGATTTGCTGGCGGCCTTCGACTTGAATACGCTCAGCCTCGGCCCGCGCTTGGGTTAGCACGTCTTCGGCCTGCGCCTTGGCGCGATCATTGGCCTGGGCCACGATCTGCGCCGCTTCCTGGCGCGCCTTGGTCAGTTGCGCTTCATAATCCTGCTGGGCCCGCGCAAGTTGCTGCTTGACCTGCTCGGCATTCTCCATGCTTTCCTGAATCCGCGCCGTGCGATTGCTGAGCGCGTTCAGTACCGGGCGATACAGGAACCGTGACAACAAATAAGCGATCAAACCGAAGTTGACGAGTTGGGCGACCAGCAACGGTAGGTTAATACCTAGCTTATCCATAGATGCCTCCTTGCCTTTTTGACTGCTAAATGACCTTGAAGGCGATCAAGAAGCCGATAACCAGGGCAAAGATGAACAACGACTCGGTCAAGGCGAAGCCGATGAACAGGTTGGTACGGAGCGTTCCTTCGGCTTCGGGGTTGCGACCGATTGCTTGCAGTGCGCCGGAGAAGATAATGCCAATGCCTACGCCTGGTCCAATTGCACCCAAACCAACAGCTAAACCGGTTGCCAAAAGCCGCGCGCCTACGTCCGTCATGTGATCCTCCAAAATATACAGCGATTAAGCGTGTGATCCACCAGTTAGTGTTTAGTGTGCAGCGTCGACCGGAGATGCCTCCACATGGCCGCCGTGTGCATCCGCTTCGTGATGGGCCGTCGTCGCCTGGTTGATAAAGGCGATCGTCAGAATGGCGAAGATAAAGGCCTGCATAAAGGCCACAAAAATTTCCAGGCCATAGAAGGGCAAGGGCAGCAGCCATGGCACCAGGAACGCCATCACCGCCAGCACCACCTCGCCGGCGAAGATATTGCCGAAGAGCCGGAACGTGAAGGACATAATCCGCACGAACTCAGAGATCAACTCAAGGATCCCCACCAGTGCGATATAGGGGCCTTCTTTGATGTTGAAGAATTTACCCAGGTAGCCGATACCCAGATCCTTGAAGCCGAAATACTCGATCGCGAAGAAGGAGATCAACGCAATTGCGAGGGTCGTATTCAGGTCGGCGCTCGGCGAGCGGAAGAAGGGCACCAGTGTCGCCACTTCGGTCCGACCATCGGCCGTCTGGTACGTGCCACACGCGCCGCCACTCGCGCCAACATCATGATTAATTTCGTCCTGAGTCAGGGCCGCGACAGGTGGTTCATTGGTACTTTGGGCAGCCGGGGGGTTGATTAAGGCAGCCTCACGCGCCCGGCACATACCAACAGAGCCAACTCCAGGAACCAGTGCCAGCATGTTAGCGAACAAGACGAAGGTAAAGATCGTTGCGGTAAGCGTAAACATGCGCCGGATGTTGCGGCGGTCGACGCTTTCCCCTAGCCCATAAAACGTTTCAACCGCCAATTCCCAAAGGTTTTGCGCCCCGCGCGGTACCAGCGCCATCTTACGCGTGGCCATGATAACGAGCAACATCAGTAGGATGTCGACCACGATTGTCATCAAGATGGAGTTGGTGAATGGAAAACCAGCCGGCCGGCCTAACACTTCGGCGGCCACCGAGACTTCGGGTAATACTTTGATAGGAAACAGGAGCCTGCTGCCGATCATGACCACCAGGACCACCAGGGCGGTGATAAGGGTTCGTGGCTTCAAGGTGCCTCCTTCAAACTACGCAATTAGGGTTTCGGTAATGGCAACGCTCGTGGCACAGCCCAGAAAAGGGGTTGGTCGCGAGCGTCAATTGTTCTCAGGACTTTGAGAAATCTATCACAACCTGTTCTTGATGCGAGTATAGCAGATTTGTGAAGAAAATGCAAATCGCTACTCAATGACTTGTAACGTTGACTGCGGTACCATAATACGTTCCTCGGCCCCAACCTGAACCGTAGCGATCGCTGTGCGTACACCCGATGGCAGACGTCCCCCTTCACTGAGTGCGATCACCTTGCCTACCATACCCCGGTGCACTTCATCTTCGACGCGTACCACCGAGCCCTGGCGCAATGTAGGTAAGGGTGGAGGTGCCGCTTCGCCACCCGGTATGCGCTGAATGGGAATAATGAGACGGGGCCGCTGTTCGGGGTAATTCAGACGGGTCTGGGCCTGCAAAAAAGCTTCCTGCCGGTCGAAGCGCGTTAGGAGATCGAAAATAGGTCGGCTCATCGGTGTCGCACCAAAACCCTCAGTCAGCAGCAACGTCGGTGCCTCTGGCGATGGCATAGCGAGGGCCCCCTCACTCAAAGCCCGCTGCCAATCTCCATGCCACTGCGACCCCAAAAACTGGCGCAGCTCTACAGCCGCGATGCTGCCTACGATGACGCCTTTGACCTGCTCAGTCTGCGCTTTTTGCAGCGCCTCAGCCGTAATACCCGCACCCCCGATAATGATGGCGTAGGCACAGCGCGCGTCGATCATCTCGGCAGTGATCACATCGCCGGGATCCGTCGCCAGGAGCCGCAGCAAGCCCCATTGCTCGGCCCCCACCCCAAACATGCCTTGGATCACGGCGGCGGCTGTTTCGATAGTCGCGCTACGTTGGCCATCGACCGCCGCAACATAGCCACGGATGCCGGCGGAAACGCTGGTCGGTTCAGGATCGGGGGCCAGCATGATAAAGCCGGTCGTGGCATCGACATCAGTGATCATGCCGTTCGCCGGTGCTAGGACCATTTTGCGACCGCGCCGTGCCAACATGTCCCGAAAGGCAACATGTGCCCCGACTTTGGCTTTCATGCGGCGTGGTAGATCCTTGGGCTGAATCGCCAAGACACCTGCGATATCGAGCAACAAGGGTGGCCGTTGGATGCTACATTGCCCAACCAAATCGTCAGGCTCAATGCGACTGCCCGGGCGGACCCGTATTTCTCCAGAGGTGGGCAAGCGACGCAGGATCTGGGCGACGGTGGTAGGCGAAATCGCAGGCATGCCGTCCGGAAACGTTGCTGGCATCACACCATCCTCTTGCTACAGGGCACCCGATTCGCGCTATTATAGCATGTTCTGTGTGCTACAATCGATCACATATCATGGCGGGAAGGAATAGTTTGTGTATGAGATTGGAGCGCTCGTCGTCGTTTTGAAGTTGGTTATCGTCGTGGTGATGCTGGTGGGCGGGGTGGCGGTCTTTCGTGAATTAATCCCGATGGCGCGTGGCCGGCAGCCGACCGAGCAGCCGGTCAAGCAACCGACCGGTGAGGACGCCTAGTGCAAACGATCATGCACATCTCGGATCTGCATGCGGGTCCGCCCTTCAACCCCGATAA
>JACDGP010000226.1 GCA_013821605.1 Herpetosiphonaceae bacterium | reverse complement strand
GCCGGTTTGAGCATCGCTGTTAAAGACGCCAGGGTGGACATCCGCGATCTTGCCATCGATGGTGATCACTAGCCCATGTGGCCCGAGCGCGCCTAATACCATCTGGGTCAGCGACGCTTGCCCGTCGTGAAACATCACCGTCTGTGACCATGTACTACCCCGCCGGTCGCCAATCGTCATTTCCGCCAGCCCGTTATAGCCCTCTGCATGTGCCTGGAGAAGTGCAACACTCAGGGGAGCAAGCGTCGCGGTCGGACCACTCACCGTGACCGCTTGGGCAGCGGCCTGAACGTTTACTGGACGAAGGAGAGCGCCAACGCCCAAGTGATTCAGTGCTTCGTCACCCAGTCGCCCCAGCAAAACTGTCTGCGAGTCGCCTTGCTCCATACGTGCTCGCTCAAAACGTTGGACACGCATACCTGTCCGCTGCTCAGCTTCGGCCAGGGGCAAGCCGAAGACGGCGAGGTCACCGTGTGCCTGCCAGTACTCCAGGAACGGCGAGCACAGGTTATGGCCTGTTTCAGCGAAGTAGCGGCAACCGGCCTGAGCCTCGACCTTACCTACCGGGCCCGCCTCTTCACTACCCAGCAGCCCCAAACCCACAGTATCGTCAGGGTTTAGCTCAAAGCGGGCACGCTCAAAATACTGCATCGTCCGGCCCTCGAAGGGCAACGGTTCGGTCAGGGGCAAGCCGAAGATCGCTAGCCCACCGTTCTGTTCCCAAAATTCGCGAAAGCGCCCGCTTAGGGTATGTCCGGTCTCAGCAAAGGACAGCAGATCGGGGGGAACTGTTGGCGTGGGACGGTCGGTTACGGTAGGTGTAGCTGTAGGGACAATGACAGTGTATGCTGTATCGGTCGGAGCTATAGCAGTACCAGCAGACAAGGGCAAGGGGGTCGTGCCGTGTGTAATCGTAGGATTCGTATGCATTATTGCCGGCACCGGGCTTGAGGTCGGACGTGCAGTAACCGAAGCATTACAGGCGACCAGCAAGACGATGGTTAGGAGCAAGGCACGATACGGCATGGAGCATCCTTAGGATCAGGAGTTATTGTACCTGAACGAAGGATGCTCGGGCTTATTTCAACTCAAATACAAGCAGGGTGTCAGGGAAGCGTCAGGATGTCTGGGCCTCCCTGGATTAACCAATCAATCCCATTTCACGACCAACATGCTCGAAGATCGTGAGTGCCTCGGATAGTTCGGCTTCAGTATGGGCAGCGCTCACGATAGTACGCACCCGGCCTTTGTCACGAGCTACCGTGGGAAAGGCGATGCCCTGGGCAAAGACACCGGCCTGGAACAACCGGTCTGAGAACTGCATCGCGCGCGCTCCTTCACCCACGATCACCGGCGTGATTGGTGTTTCGGAGATACCCGTGTTGAAGCCTAGATCGGTCAGCCCTTGTTTGAAGAAGCGCGTATTCGACCACAGCCGGTCAATGAGTTGCTGGCCTTCGTCACTTTCGAGCAAATCGATGGCTGCAATGCAGGTCGCGGTCACCGATGGCGGATGAGAAGTTGAGAACAGGAATGGCCGGGCGCGGTGCTCCATGAGGCGGCGTACCGAGTCGGCACAGGCCACATAGCCCCCAACCGAGCCGATCGCTTTCGACAATGTCCCGACTTGGATGTCCCACTGACCGTCCAGCTTATAATGCGAGACGGTACCACGTCCATGATCACCCAGTACGCCCGAAGCATGCGCGTCATCAACCATCGTCGCTGCGCCGTACGCCTGCGCTAACTCCACGATACGTGGCAGCAGTGCGATGTCGCCGTCCATTGAGAACACACCATCCGTCACGATCAAGACCAGGCGATAGTTCTGCGCTTTGGTTTCTTCCAGGACGCGTTCCAAGTCGTCCATATCATTGTGCTTGTAGACCTTGCGCGCCGCCTTAGTGAGCCGGACACCATCGATGATCGAGGCGTGGTTCAGCGCATCGGAGATGACGAGGTCACCATCATCCAGGATGGGTCCGAGCACAGCAGCGTTGGCTGTGAAGCCAGATTGTAAGACCACCACCGCCGGGGTATGCTTAAAATGTGCCAGCTTCGCCTCAAGCTCTTCGTGAATCTCCATGGTGCCGATGATCGTGCGTACCGCGCCTGAGCCAACGCCATAGCGGTCAATGGCCTCCTTAGCGGCAGCCTTAAGCTTCGGATGCGTGGTCAGCCCGAGATAATTGTTGGACGATAAATTAATGACGCTCTTGCCATCGATCACGGAGCGCGGCAGTTGCTCACCGGTGAGAATACGTAATGTGCGGTATAAGCCGGAAGTACGGAGCTCTGCCAGCTGGCTTTCCGCAACCTTGCTTAATGGTTCAGGCATACGATCATCCTTCATCTAGCAAAGCCGAAGCTACACTCCGGCAGGAAACAGCGCAACTTTGGCGGCATCGCCCGTCAACATCATTTCGAAGGCTTGCTCAAAGGCGTCAAGCGGTAAGCGGTGTGAGATGATCGGCTCTATATTGACCTTACCGCTGCCTAGCAGCGCGCTGGTCTGATACCACGTTTCATACATCTTGCGGCCCGAGACACCATAGATCGTAGCACCTTTAAAAACGATATGGTTGGCCAGATCAAAGTTGTTGATCGGACGCCCCGGCAGGCCCAACAGCGCCGCATAGCCACCATAGCGCAACGCCGAGAAGCCCTGATCGATCGCAATGGGGTGACCGGACATTTCCAGCAGGACATCAACGCCCGCGCCACCGGTTGCCGCCATGATCGCCGCGACGACATCACCATTTGAGTCGAGCGGATCGGTCGCACCCATCTGACGCGCAAGATCGAGGCGACTCTGGCTAATATCGGTCGCAAAAATGCGCTGGGCACCCGCAGCCTGCGCGATGCCAATCGCAAAAAGGCCAATTGGACCACAGCCGGTGATCAGCACCGTTTTGGTGGCAAGATCGGTCGAGAGCGCAGTATGCACAGCGTTGCCAAACGGCTCCTGCGCCGCAGCAATCGCCGGGTCCAGCTTGGGGTCATTGCACCAGGCGTTCGAGGCCGGCAAGGAAACATATTCAGCAAAACAGCCAGGACGATCAACACCGATGATCTTGACGTTGCGACAGATATGGAATTGCCCAGTGCGGCACGGATAACAATGGCCGCAGATAATATGCGTTTCCCCCGACACAAAGTCACCCACTTTGACGGTCGTAACTTCCTCACCGACAGCGACTACATCGCCGGAGAACTCGTGACCGAAGACCATAGGGGGGTTGATGCGGCTTTGGGCCCATCTATCCCAACGATAAATATGGAGATCGGTGCCACAAATCGTGGTTGCGCGGACCTTGACTAACACATCGCGCAAGCCAATGGTGGGCACCGGTACCGTTTGTAGTTCAGCACCCGCCGTCGCCTCGGCTTTGACGACGGCGCGCATAGTTTCGGGGATCAAAGGTCTGCCTCCTCATCGAAGCGACCAGATGCGGTTACACCTGATTGACCCAAATCGTACCGCAGCCTTTGGGGCACGTCAAACGATGCGGCAGAGCAGATATAACAAGTCGGGGCTACCGTTCCTCTGGTGTGACCAGCAATACCTCGGTCGTGCCGAAGCGATGTTCTTCCACCTTTACCTGTGGTGGCAACTGAGGCTGATGCGCATAGATGCGATCCCAGACCAGCCAAACGCGGTAGCCCTGCGCCAGCTCACGTCGCAACGTCGCAGCATCAAGCTCTTCACTGAAGGCATGATGCCCTTCGTAGTAATACTCGGCGAAACTGGTGGCACCGTACTGTGGGAGTGGTGGTCCATGATATTGCACATCAAAGGCCGGCTGGGACCAGGGCGGTGAGAAAAGCAAAACATCGTCGCGCTGAGTGCCTTGTTCGACGACCCGCGCCACTTGGTCCCAGGCAACGCGGCGCTGCGGCGTCGGCGCGACGACGAGGCTATAGCAGGCGGATAGCGCGATGACACCGACGAGCAACGTGCGAGGCAAAATCTCTGCTCGTGAGGGCAAAAGTGAGCCGGCTGCCAGCAAAAGTACGTAGGCCGGTAACGCTAACAACACATAGCGCACCGAGAACTGTCCGTCATCCCTGAGTAGCAGCAGGCCACCCAGGAGCGGAAACACGAGCACAGCGAGCAACCAGAACCACTGCCTGGCGGGTGCTTTGCGTACAACCTGCACTGTAGCAGCAACCAGCGCCATGGACAGTACAACGAGCAGCACATTGCTCAATATGCTTAAATCTGGGAGATGCGCGCCTAAGGCGAGCAACGACAGCGCGGCTTGCAGTAGGAGATTGCGTTGCTCTGGGGCGCGGGCGGCACCACTCACAGCTAATTGGTATCTGAGACCAGACAGCCAGGGTACCCACAGGGCGAGGATACAGAGTTGTACACCAACCCATCCTAGCATGGCCCACCGTGCTACGGGTTGCCGTTGTCGATACCAGCGAACAAAGAGGAGCACAGCGGCGAACAAACCGAGGCCAGCCAGTGTGAAGGCACCAAAGTAGTTAGTATAAAGCAGGAGTGTGCCCGCCAGCACATAGGCTACTCCCCAGCGCAGTCTCGGTCGCTGGAGATAAAGCTGGCCCACCAGCAGTACTGCTGCCGCTAACAGCAAGGCAAGGGCATAGGCGCGCGCTTCCTGACCATAATAATGGGCGGCGGGATTCACCGCCAACAGTATTGCCGCCACCAGACCAATCTGCGGATTCCACAAACGGCGACCAAGGAAACCGACGAGCGGCACGGTGAACGCTAGGCAAGCGGCTGAGAACAAGCGGAGCGTCGTCTCATCCGAACTGGCCCATGCCATGGACCACAGCCGTAGCAGTGCAAAGTAGAGGGGGGGAGTTTCCTCATTCTGCAGATTGATATGCAGGAACTCGGGCCAGCTTGCGGCCCGCACTTCCAACACAGTATAGGCTTCGTCAGCCCAGAAAGGTGCCGGTCGGGGATAAGCATTAACAACCAAGACCAGCACGGCGAGCGCGGCCAGCAGCACGGGAAAGGCTACGCTAAGGCGTAGTACAGGGCGATGAAGCAAGATGGCGTTGCGCAAAGGAAACTTCAGTTGGGGCAACGAGCGACACCGGTCAGGCGTCCCATTCCCCAGCGAGACCGTTTAGGCAGCACGAATTGCCTAAACTGTAGCACGCTCGGCTCGACCATTTATGCTTCAGGAGGCATAGCTACCGATGCGACATTCTGCGCCCCATGCCCGTGCCAGTTGCATGTTTTTAGCCCCCGAGCTCCGACATTCCACGCAACGTTGGCTTGATGCCGTCTGGAAGCCCATGACCCCATGGCTTCAGAAAGACGGCTTGACGAATCAGTGCTTCGAGATCCTCGTCCGTCGCGCCATTACGTAGGGCCTCGCGCAGATCAAGCT
>JACDGP010000225.1 GCA_013821605.1 Herpetosiphonaceae bacterium | reverse complement strand
GAGCTAGAGTAAGCGGCGGCAGAAGCGGTCGGTACGGTGCCAGAGCAAAAGGATCTAAAAAAAGAGGGCAGATCATACAAAAAAAGATCACTACCCTCTTCGCAGGCAAAGACCGTGGATCGGCGCCCAGGCAAACCTTAGCAGGTACGCCCACGAGAATTCGGCAGGTGCCTACTTATCCTGCAGGGCCGCGACGCCTGGCAGTTCTTTGCCTTCCAGTAATTCCAGCGACGCACCACCGCCGGTCGAAATATGCGACATCTTGTCGGCCAACCCCATCTGCTCGACGGCCGCCACCGAGTCGCCCCCGCCAATAATGGTGGTCGCTTTGGTTTGGAGGTCAGCAAGGGCCTGGGCAATTGCACGTGTGCCCTCGGCAAAGGCCGGCATTTCGAAGACGCCCATCGGCCCGTTCCAAATCACGGTTTTCGCACCGGCCAGCGCGGCTTTATAGTGCTTGATGGTTTCTGGCCCAATATCCAAAATGCGCCAGCCCTGCGGCACGGTATTAACCGACACGATGTTGGTGTTGGCGTCGGGCGCGAAGGCATCGGCGATGATCGCATCGACCGGTAACAACAGGTGCTTGCCATTGGTATGGGCGTTGTCGATCAAGCTCTTCGCCATATCGACCGATTCCGGCTCGACGAGCGAGTCGCCTAGCTGGTAGCCCTGGGCCAATAAGAAAGTATTGGCCATGCCACCGCCGATCAAGAGCGCATCGACCTTGGTAAGGAGATTTTCGATGACATTGATCTTGTCGCTGATTTTGGCACCGCCGATGATCGTCACGAAGGGTCGCTCAGGATGATCGAGCGCGCCGCCCAGAGCCGCTAGCTCGGCCTCCATCAGCAGACCCGCGACCGCCGGCAGATAGTGCGCGACCCCCTCGGTCGAGGCATGCGCCCGGTGCGCGGCACCAAAGGCATCATTGACATACACATCACCGAGCCGTGCCAGGTCTTCGGACAGACCAGGATCGTTTTGCTCTTCGCGGGGGTCGAAGCGTGTGTTTTCCAATAGCAGCACATCGCCCGGCTTGAGTGCGTGGGCGGTCGCTTCGGCCTCGGGGCTGGTGGTCGTGTTAATCTTCTGGACCGGCCGGCCCAGCAACTCCTGCAGTCTGTGGCCTACCGGATCGAGCCGTAGCTTGTCGTCGGCCTGTTTCTTGGGACGGCCCAGATGTGACATCAGCACGACGCTGGCACCATGTTCAAGTAGGTACTGTATCGTCGGTACTGCCGCGCGAATGCGCGTATCGTCGGTAATCTGGCCCGTCGCTTTGTCGAGCGGCACATTAAAGTCTACGCGTACCAGCGCACGTTTGCCCTGCAGATCGATATCACGAATCGTTTTCTTGTTCATGCTGCCTCCTTGACCCGATCCATCAACACATCAGCAATGATTGGATCATGACCGAGATAATCACTCATCAGAAACCGGACCGCAGGATAGCGGCTCTGCCCCTGCTCCAGCAGATTCGGCAGGTCATCGGTGACGTGCTTGCCGGTATGCAGAAAATAGGGCACGGCAATGATCTCGGTCGCCCCGGCGGCGACACAGCGATCAATCGCGACCGGGATCGAAGGATCATTGCATTCCATGAAGCCAACCTCGACGATCGGAAATGTTCCTTGATTCCGCACCTCATCGACCACGGCAAACATATCAATATTCGACGCGGGACGCGGGCTGCCGTGGACCATCACCAACATTGCTTTCAAGCGGCTACCTCGTGACGGGCCCTGGTTGCAGGACACGCATCGGTCCCATAGCGTGGGCATTGGGGAATATCACGGCAGAATTGTGCGGCTTGCGCGTCTGTATCGCGCCAACTGCCGGGTTCCCGGCTGTGCGCGGCAACCGAAAGCAGGGCATCGGCCAGGCGCGGATGAAAGCGCATTGCTTCGGCAACCACAAACTGAACACTGGGATGGTGATGGCGCGCCGCCTCAATACGCTTGGGCAGATCGACCGTCACGAATTTACCGGCCACCAGAAAGTAAGGTGCAATCGTGATGTGATCGGCACCTTGGGCGATGCAACGCGCGACGGCAGTGTCGAAATCCGGCTCGCTATAGTTCAAGAAGCCAACTTCGATGATCGGTGCATCACCGCGCTCCCGCATGCGCATGGCCAGTTCAAACAGGTTCTGTCCGGCACCACAGAGTACGCTGCCATGGCTAAACAATATAATAGCGTCCATCAATCCTCGAACGACAACAAGCCCGATCCGCTGTACGGGTGCCTAGAGGGCTCGTCACACCCGTACATTATAAACCCGAACCATATTGCCACTTCGCTAAAAAGCCGGAAAATGACAGAGCAGGTCGAGGCTGCTCGCTTAGAGGACTGCCACGCCTGCAGTCCGATGTACCTCAACCGGAGTGTGGTTTTCGCGGTAGACGAGATAGCGGACCGGTTGAACCTGAAGTATCTCGCCTTCGCGGAAGTCGCGCGACTTTGTGAGGTACACCTTGAGAGTTCCCAGACTCTCGACCCGTAGCAGTGCTTTGCGGTAGTGGCCCAGATCGATGACCTGCTCAATTTCTCCCGACCATGCACCAAGCTCACCCGGCACAGCGAGTGCAAGGTCCTCGGGACGGATCGCAATGCTCACAGCGCCCTGGTAGGGTACGTCTGCAGGAGCGGGTAGGCTATACCTATCTTCCGTACCGAACCATAACTGATCGTCGCGCTGCGTAGCCTGCAACACGTTCATCGTGCCTATGAAGTCGGCAACAAATAGGGTCTGCGGACTGGCGTAGATGGTACTCGGTTGTGCGAGCTGCTCGACGTTGCCTTTGGACATCACGGCGATGCGGTCGGCCAGGCTCAATGCTTCTTCCTGATCGTGTGTGACGAAGATCGCTGTAATACGCGTCTTGCGCTGGATACGGTGCAATTCCTCGCGCAGGCGCACCCGTAGCAGTGCATCAAGACTGCTGAAGGGTTCATCAAGCAGCAGGATCTTCGGCTCAAGCACGAGCGCACGAGCGAGCGCGACCCGCTGCTGCTCGCCACCCGAAAGCTGCGAAGGAAAGCGCTTACCATAGGTGGGCAAGCCCACGAGTTCAAGCGATCCCTGCACCTTCTCCGCAATCTGGGCGCGCGTTAGCTTGCGTAGCCGTAGCCCGAAGGCAATATTGTCGTACACACGCATGTGCGGCCACAACGTATACTTCTGAAAAACCATGGCCGTGGGACGTTGATTGGCAGCCATTCCGACGACGGATATGCCATCGATCAGGATATCGCCCGCAGTCGGCTCCTCAAAGCCGGCGATCATGCGCAGAGCGGTCGATTTACCGCAGCCTGACGGACCGAGGATGCACAGGAATTCGCCGTCGGCAACGGTGAAGTCGATGTGCTGAACGGCTGTTACCTCGCCGAACCGTTTTTGGAGATCAATGAGTTCGAGTGTGGCCATCCGTTAGACTCCTAGTCCCGCAGTTAAGTACCCACCTCGCAGCAGCCGGTTCGCGAAAACGAGCAGCAGCGTCGAGGGAGCGAAGAGGATCAGCGAAAGAATGGCACCGTACTGTGGTATCGGCTGATTGTTGATCAGCGGGAACATCACGACCGGAATCGTCAGGATTTTGGGCACGCCAATGAGTAGCGCTCCATAGGTCTCGTAAAAGGTGCCGACGAGGGTGAGCAAGAGCGCCGCCGCCAGTGCGGGATAGACCTGCGGCAGCGTGATCTGCATAAAGACGCGCAAGGGCGACGCTCCGACGTCCAGCGCAGCCTCTTCGAGCTCCCGATCCACACCTTGAAATGCCGAAGTCGGAATCCAGATCATCAGCAGCAGCGTGTTGAGCAGCTGGATCAGCACCACACCTTGCAGAGTCCCAATGAGGTTCAGGCGGAAGAATGTGACGGCGATCGATACATACAGGCCGAAACGTGGGAGCGCATTCGTGATCAGGTACGAGAGCAGCAGGAACTGCCGACCACGAAAACGCATCCGCGCGAACCCATAGGATGCCGGGAAGCAGATCAGCGCCGAAAGGAGCGTGACCAGCGCCGTCGTGGTGAGTGAGGTGGGCAGTGCTTGCCGAATGTCGGCGCGCCCGAGCGTCTCAGCCCAATAGCTGACGCCCCACCTCGTCGGAAAGAGTGCGGGGTAGCGCCACTCCTCAGCGAACGACCAGAGCAACACCGTGCTGATCGGTCCCAGAATGCCGACGACTAGCAGCACCAGCGCGACGAGGCCAAAGCCCTCGCGCCGCAGCCAGCCACTGCGTATGCCATGTCGCCGTCGCACCCCAGTCACTAAACCCTCGCTAACCATGTGTGTCTCCCCGTCCAAGCTGGGATTTGGCAATCGTTCGAATATAGAATAAGCCTGCCATCATGCAAATGATAAACGTTATAACGGCCTGGGTTTCAGCGTCCAGAGGCTGCTGGTAGCCCTGCAGGGTCTGCTGCATGTAGACACCCATCGTCTGGGGTGCCGCTGGGCCGAGCAGGTATGGGATGGTATAGGCGCCGAAATTGCCGATGAAGTTAAGGCAAAAGGCGATCAGGGCGGCGCGCCGGGTGAGCGGTAGCAAAATATGCAGAAAGATCTGTCGGTCATTCGCGCCAACATCACGAGCGCTTTCGATGATGGCATTGTCGATCTGGCTCAATCCGGCTGTCAGGACCAGGATCGTAAAAGGGATCCCTTCCCAGACCAGACCAATAATAATCCCAAGCGGATGGAGATAGGGTGTCTGGTAGAAAGCCGCCAAGCCAAATGCGTTGAACATGGTCATGAGCATCCCGCGGGGCCGTAGGAAGCGGATCAGCGCGTAGGACGACATGATACCGGGGACGAACAGCGGCAACATGGCGAGTGAGAGCACCCAATTCGCGATACGGCTCTTCGAGAAGCGCAGGTACAGGGCCAGGGGAAAGCAGATCGCGAACAAGACCGTGATCGATACCAACGTGATATAAAAGGTGAACAGGAGATTGCTGCGGCCGATCGGGCTTTGGAAGAAGTCGGTATAGCGTGCGAGCGAAATATGGGCCGAGGCTCCACCCGCATCGGTGAGCGTCCGCACGAATGATTCAAGCGCAGGCAGAAAGAACAGCCCAAAAATGAGCAGCGTCGGCGTCGCCACCAGCAGATAGCCGCCGATGGCCTCGCGCCGGCGGCGTGATGTCACGCGTCGGGAGGGAGCAGTCGTCTGTATCATGGAGTTTCTCGTAAGCAATACGGGTTGGGTGGGTCGGGACGCGTGGCCCGACCCACCCAACGCCTGCAGCTAACTGCCGGGCTTGATGTTGGTCGCGACCTTCTCGTACCACATTTTGGTTAGCGCGGTGCCATAATCGCCGCCCGGCCACGAGGGCACGGTTTTGGTGATCACACCATTGAACTGAGTTTGAAG
>JACDGP010000224.1 GCA_013821605.1 Herpetosiphonaceae bacterium | reverse complement strand
GGTTACGGAGCAGCTTATGCTTCTGACAAACACTGGTAGATTGAAACTGCGAGAGGGCGTTATGGTAAAATCGGCCACCGCCTGCCGGCCTGAGCCGGTCGAGTGGGCACGTGCCACGTGTGTGCGAAAGAATTGTGAAAGGTAGTTAAATGACAAACCTCGTGCTGCCGCGTAGTGCCATCCGGACCGAAGCTACCTGGGACGCCATAAGCATTTATCCTTCGGATGCAGCCTGGGAAGCGGCAATGACGAAGGTGAGCGAGCAACTTCCACACGTGGATACGTTTCGGGGTAAGCTCGGGACGAGCGCCGCGCTGCTGGCCGATTGGTTTGCCTGGAGCGAGGAGCTTCAGCAGCAGGCCAATAAAATCTCGTTGTACGCCAGCATGCTGCATAACGTCGATACTGCTGACCAAGCGGCCGCCGCGCAGAACGAGCGGGCAGTGGGCTTATACACCAAGGTCCAGGCCGCGCTCTCCTTTGCCGAGCCTGAACTACTGGCTGTAGGCCTTGATACGCTACGGCAGTGGGTTGCAACTGAGCCCCGCCTCCAGCACTATGCGCATTATCTTGACCAGTTAACACAGCGCGCAGCACACGTTGGCTCGGCTGAGGTCGAAGAGCTGCTGAGCCAGGTTTTGGATCCGTTTTATAGTGCGGCGGCGATCCATGGGACGCTGGCCGACACCGATCTCGTGATCCAACCGGCGCAAGCCGGCGACGGACAGCTCGTCGATGTCGCGCAAGGGAATATTAATGCGTTGCTGACCGCGCCGGACCGCGAGCTACGCCGCACAGCCTGGGAACAGTATGCCGATGCACATCTGATCACCAGGCATACCATGGCCAATTGCCTGGCGACAGGTGTCAAGCAGGATGTGTTCATGGCGCGGGCACGGCGCTATCCGTCATCGCTCGAAGCTGCTATGCAGGCCAATCATATCCCGACCGAGGTCTTCCATAACCTCATCCAAACCTTTCAGCGCCATCTACCGACGTGGCACCGCTACTGGCAGGTGCGGCGCAAGGCCTTGGGTTATGATCAACTGCACGTGTACGACATCAAGGCCCCACTGACCAAGGGGCAGCCCCACGTCCCATTTGAGCAAGCGGTAGAGTGGATCGGTGCGGGCATGCGCCCACTAGGTGATGCGTATGTTCAGACCTTGCAGCAAGGTGTGCTGGACCAGCGTTGGGTTGACCGCTATCCCAACCAGGGCAAGCGCGCCGGAGCCTATTCCCATGGGGTCCAGGGCACCCATCCGTTTATCCTAATGAGCTACACCGACGACCTGTTTAGCATGAGTACCCTGGCCCACGAGCTTGGCCACTCGCTCCATTCCTACCACACCTGGCAAGCCCAACCGCATATCTACGCCGACTATTCGATGTTCGTCGCCGAGGTGGCCTCCAACTTTAATCAGGCCCTGGTCCGCGCGCATCTGCTCGCAACACAGCCCGAGCCCCAATTCCAGATTGCGCTGCTTGAAGAAGCCATGTCCAACTTCCACCGCTATTTCTTTATCATGCCGACGCTGGCGCGCTTCGAGTTGGCAATCCATGAACGGGTTGAGCGGGGCGAGGCCTTGACAGCCGACAGCATGATGCAGCTCATGACTGAGCTGTTCCAGGAAGGCTATGGTGCGGAGGTGGTGATCGATGCCGACCGGATCGGCATTACCTGGGCCCAATTCCCAACCCACCTGTACGCCAACTTTTATGTGTACCAGTATGCCACCGGCATCGCCGCCGCCCATGCGCTGGCACAAGGCGTGATCGCCGGTCAGTCCGGCGCAGCCGGTAACTATACGGAGTTCCTCAAGGCCGGCAGCTCGCGCTACCCACTCGATGCCCTGCAACTCGCCGGCGTCGATATGCGCTCACCGGCAGCTGTCGAGCAAACATTTGCTGTGTTGGCGGGCTACGTCGAACGGCTGGCAGAGCTCACGGCCTAGCTCCGCCTATTGCACGGAGCCTATCCTCTGCTATACTTGCCATCGTTCAACGTGAACTACAGCCACGACTTCACCCTATCACGTCAGTTAGGAGCATAAGCATATGGCCGAAAAAGTACGTATGTCCCGTGGCAAATTCAATGGCATCCAGAAGATTGCCGACGAGCACGGCATTATTGCTGCCGCAGCCATGGATCAGCGCGGATCGCTAAAAAAGGCGATTGCAAAAGCCAAAGGCGGCGAAGCCAGCGACGCCGATCTGACCGAGTTCAAAGTCACCGGTACCCGCTTGCTCACGCCCTACGCCTCAGCGATTTTGATGGACCCCGAGTACGGTCTGCCGGCCCTCAAAGCTAAGGATCCGAAAGCCGGCGTGCTGCTGGCCTATGAAAAAACCGGCTATGATGCCGCCAAGCCCGGTCGCCTGCCCGATCTGCTTGACCATTGGTCGGTCCGTCGCCTCGTTGAGGCCGGTGCCGATGCGATCAAAATCTTGCTGTACTACAATCCCGACGACGATGCCTCGATTAACGAACTCAAGCACGCCTTTACTGAGCGTATCGGCGCCGAGTGTGCGGCCTACGATGTGCCCTTCTTCCTGGAGCCCATCTGCTACAGCAACACCATCACCGACGACGCGAGCCTGGAGTTTGCCCGCATCAAGCCCGATTTGGTAATGCGCTATATGCAGGAGTTCTCGCAGCCAAAGTATGGTGTCGATATCCTCAAGGTCGAAGTGCCGGTCAACATCAAGTATGTCGCGGATACGCCCGCCTTCACCGGGACTGCCGCGTATAGCCGTGAAGAAGCCAAGGAGCTCTTCCGCAAGGCCGCTGCCGTCGCCGGCAAGCCCTTCATTTACCTGTCGGCCGGCGTAACCGACGATATCTTCCGCTCGACACTTGAGCTCGCCACCGAAGCGCAGGTCGCCTTCGCCGGTGTCTTATGCGGGCGGGCGACCTGGCAAGACGGCATTCCGGCCTACGGCAAAGGTGGCGTCCCAGCCTTGACCGCCTGGCTTGAAGATCGTGGTCGCCAGAATATCGAAGCGCTCAATGTGGTGCTGCAGCGTGGTGCTAAGCCCTGGTATCAATTCTATGGCGGCCTCGACAATATCGAGGTGGTCGATGGCCCGCTGCCGGTCGGAGCAACGTCGAACCCAGCGGTTGCCCCGCCGACGCACTAACTGCCCGCTTTAGCTTAAGGTAGGGATTATGCCTTCCGTCGAGAGTATCAACTGGGAACGCTTCGAGCAGCTCACCCATATGCTGGCCGAACAGATCGCGCCTTTTGATCCGCAGATCATCATCGGCATCGCGCGTGGTGGCCTGTTTCCGGCGACTTTGCTGTCTTTTATCCTACGCCACGAATTGTATCCAATTCGCTTGGCGTACCATCACGACGACAGCGAGCAGCCACCGATCTGGCTCGTCCCACCGCCGACCAAAGTAGATGGCCGTCGCGTACTGGTGGTCCACGAGACTGCCGAAAGTGGTCGCACGCTCGCACTCGCTGCCGCCGAAATACGGGCACTCGGCGCTTCACAAGTCCGCACAGCGAGCTTATATGCTCATACCTGGGCGAACCCGCGTCCCGACTATGTCGCCCTCACCAGCGACGCCTTGATTCTAAGTCCGTGGGACCGTGCGATCTTCATCGACGGCCAATGGTCAACCCACCCTGAGCTATCGGCGGCCCTCCACAACCAATCGACCGACGCCGACGCTCCACCTTCGTAATCCCTCCCTTAAACCAACCGGGGCAGGCCTAGCCTGCCCCCTCATTCCTCAGTCCTCATCCCTCGTCCCTACTTCTTGCTCATGCCCTGCACCGTCTGCGGTTCCTGATAGTCATCACCCACCAGCAACACAACATCCACCCCGAATGGTGCCTCGGCCTTCTGGGCAGTCAGATTCTTGACATACTGCGCTTTGATATGAAACATGGTCGCTAGGCGCTGGGACGTCGCCGGCTTGCCCGTGTAATCCAGGATCAGCGTATGCGGATTTGCCGACGTCGGAGCATCGGTCGGATCGACCGTGTTAAGTCCGGCCAGTTGCAAATCGACCGTCACCGAATGGCCCAACCCCTTAACTCCTTTGCCGTTCCACACCTGGATCTTCGCCGTCTCGGGCTGGGCCGGAGCAGCATCATGACCATGCTCGAACTGCGCCGCAACCTCGGTGATGTATTCCGGTAACCAATGGATATCCGAACGGAGGTCTCCGCTGATATGCGGATCGTCGGCGGTGCCCGGCTCAAGCACATAATGCGCAATCCGGTCGGTGCCGAGCTCTTGTGCCAGGCTCGCCAGTCCGCGCAGATTGGTCACAGTATCGATCGGCAGGTTGGTGTGGACCGATGAACGGATCGTTTCGGCGATTGCCGGCAGTGCGTCGAGTTTCGCTAACAGGCCGCGCTGCTTGAGGCTGCTCACGATCCCTTGCAGCACCTGCTGTTGGCGCTGACCGCGCCCGAAGTCATTGTCGGCATGCCGGGTGCGGGCATAGCGCAGCGCGGTCACGCCATCCATATGCTGCAGACCCGGCGGAATATACAAACGCATGTAGCCCTCGTCGTCGGTTGGGTACTCGGCATCCAAAATCGCATGCGGCACATCGATCGTTAGGCCGCCAATATGATCGATCAAGCTTTGAAAGCCTTGAAAATTGACCTCGGCATAATACGGAATGTCAATGCCCAGGAAGTGCTCGACATTCTTGCGTGCCATGAGGCCGCCCGACACCAAGCGATCACTATTAGCCGCATACAACTCAGGGTGATCATAGCCATAGCTGAAGGCTGCGTTGATCTTGCCGCTCTGGATCGCTTGCTCGTCTGGGCCAATCATCTCAGCAAACGAATCGCGCGGCACCGACAGCATCGCCGCCGTTTTGGCCTGCGGATCGACGTGGACCACGATCAGCGTATCCGAGCGTGCCCCATCCTCCAATCGATCTTGGCGTAGGTCGACGCCGATCAGCAGGACATTGAAGGGCTGGGTGAGGAGCGGCGGCAAGGGTTGTCCACCGACTTTGGTCGGCTCGACATTCACCGTCCGAATATCCCGCAGCACCCCAAAGGTCTTATCGTAGACATAATACCCGGCTACCCCCATGACGACGAGGAACACCATGATCCACAACGCGGAGGAGTGGAGGCAACTCCGGCGCCGCACGACCGGACGACGGACCGGTGGTGACCGGCGCGGGGGCAGGCGTTGCGGGCTACGAACAGGCCGTGGTGGTAATGCCATCTATTAACTACCGTTTTGTTTTGCTTGTCGCATACAACAAAGAGCGCCACGTTGTGCGCTCCAATGCCAGCGCCATTATAACACTGTGTCGCCCTGCCCGGCGGCTACCACTCGGCCTCGTGTACCGGCACGCGGAGCTGGCGGATGAAGCTTTCCGTCGCAGCAACGACCGCCCCGGCCTCGCAA
>JACDGP010000086.1 GCA_013821605.1 Herpetosiphonaceae bacterium | reverse complement strand
CCTCGACCCTCATCCCTCAATATGTTACAAACACTTCTTGACACCATCGCCCGCATGCCACAGATGTGGAACGTGCTGCGCTGGATCGCCGAAGCCGGGTACGTGCAACATCACCGGGCCATTCGCGAGATCCTAGCACCGCATGCCACTCCTGATCGGTGCTTCCTGGATTTCGGCTGTGGCACGGGCCAATTCGCCCAAGATTTTCCCGCCGACCGCTATGTTGGCTTGGACCCAACGCGTCCCTATATTACCTTTGCCGCTCATCATCGCCTGGGCCAATTTATCGTCAGCGATGGTACCGCTGCCGGCCTCGCGGCTGCTCAATTCGACGGAGCCTTGGTGCTGGGCGTCTTTCATCACCTCTCCGATGCGCTGGCCCACAGCTGCGTCCACGAACTGAGCCGCCTGTTGCAGCCGGGAGCAACACTTCTGGTGATTGAAGATGTCCCACCGCCGGCGATCTGGAATGTGCCGGGACACATCATGCACTGGCTGGATCGGGGTGACAACATTCGTAGTGATGCCGACTACCGTCGCCTGTGGACGCCTCATTTCACCGTCAAACGCGACTATGGCATGCGCTCGGGCATCTGTGACTACCGTGTATACGTGCTTGAACGGCCGCTGGAGCGTGCCGCGTGAGGCAGACGGGTGCTAAGGTCAAGGTTCCCTTTGGACATGCTGGCTGACGTGCAGCGCCGGCCCTGGCGCGATGGTCTAGGTCTAGCTCTGGTTGTATTTATTATGCTCCTAGGCGGCATACTTGCTTACCATGCTGGTGTGCACCAACACATTGGGATCGGTGATGGTCCCGATGCCGGCTATGACAAACCCTACCTGCAAGGCTTTAACGCCGACCCGGAGATGATCGCCGGTGGCAAGATCGGTTTCCGCTGGGCTTTTGGAGACGCAACCATTCGCTTACCGGGTCTCGGGCGTAGCAGCTACCTTTTTGTTATGCAACTGGCCGCTGGTCGTCCACAGCCTACCACCTCCCACTGGCAGCTGGCGGGCCAGTCGTTGGTGAATGTCCCGATCCAGCAACGCCCACGGCGCTATACTCTGCTACTACCTCAAGGCACTGACGATCTGCACCTCCAGATGATGACGCCATCATTCCATGCGGGGAGTGACCGGCGTGAGCTTGCGTTGGCCGTCGACTGGCTTGACGTTCAAAGCGTGGGTGCTCCCATACCGGCGCTCCGCGAACTTGGTGGCTGCGCGCTCATCATTGGGCTGCTGTATGGCTTGCTGCGCTGGTGGCACCTGCCGGTGCTCCCCACTGTCCTCCTTGTGAGTGGCGTGGCGTTGGGATTGGCCGCGCTACTGGTTTGGTACCGCTTGGCTTTAACGATAGCGACAAGTCGTTGGCTCCTGCTAATCGTCGCGGCCTACCCCCTCTTCTGGCTTGTGCGCTGGTGCTTGGTGCACCTTGCCATACGCCTCGTGCCACGAGCAGTTGGACAAGCCCACGCCATCGCCGCTTTGGTCGTACTGGCATGGCTGATCCGCGTGCTGGCTCTGCTGCATCCACAGGCAATCACCTCGGATGCTGGATTTCACGCGCACAACCTCGCGAATCTCGCCGCGGGGCGGGTGATTTTTACTGAAGATCTTCCGGCACGGGCTGGTGGGGGGAAAGCACCCTACCCACCCGGCGGCTATATTACCTTGCTACCAGCAGCCTTGTTGCTGCCGCCCGATCCACTCATGGCAGTTGGCTCGGCGCTGATCGATAGCTTGGTGATCGGTGGCCTATGGCTACTGTGCGCACTGGTTGGGCTTACCCCACCGGCTGCCTTGTTCGCCGGTGGATTATATCTGTTCGCCGCACCGGCGCTCCGGTCACTTTCGATTGGCGAAATGGCCAACGTCTGGGCCCAGGCCTTGACTGTTCCGTTCGCCGTTGCCCTGCTTGGCTGGCACAATGGGCGCGTCGGCTCGGTCGCGTTGGTGGCCTGGGCTGCCGTAGCCTTGTTAGGCCACTTCGGCGTCTTCTTGTCGTTGCTGGCGTTCGGTGGCATCTACGCCATCATGCTCGTGCTTGCTCGGGAGCGCTTCGCACCCAAGCTGATTGGGCTCCTCGGCTTGGCTGCGTTGATCGCTGTGCTGCTGTATTATCTCGTCTGGACGGGAATCATCCTGAAGCGTATTCCCACTGGTCCTGCTGACACGGCTCAACTGCCAATCGGACCAGTACGACCAACCATCGCCATCAGCATCCGGTTAATATGGCAGCAACTGCGTGGCCTCGGCGATTTGCGTGATATAGGACTCCTGCCCGCCCTGCTGGGGCTCGGCGGCCTCGGCCTACTATGGCGGCGTGAACGCTCTCTGGCACGGCTCGAAGCCGCCTGGTGGTTAGCGGGGCTGTTGTCGCTCGCGCCGCTCCTATGGAGCTTCCAGCCGTTGCGCTGGCAATTGTGGTTGTTTGGGGCTGCTGCTCTGTGCGGCGGTGTGGCCCTGGGCACATGTTGGAAACGTGGGTTGGTCGGACGAGGGGTGTCGCTTACGTTGCTCCTCTTGTGGGCGGCGCGCGTCATGCCACTGTGGGTCATCCAAATTGCGAGCTTCAGACACTGATGCGCATTGTGCATTACAATCTAACCACGACCGCCAAAGAAGGCGGCGTTGAAACCTTTGTCTGGGAACTGAGTCAACTCCAGGTGCGCCGGGGTCATCAGGTGACGATCATTGGTGGGGCTGGGCATGTTGAGCGGGCAATCAGCGGCGTGCAAGTGCTGCGCTACCCATTTATCGACCGCATGATCTGGCGGCGCATGCGACCTTTGCGGCGTCACTTCGAGCTAACCAAGCTCCTTGAACGCCTGAGTATGATGCCTACAGCCCTGCCAGCGTTGTTACAGGCCCGTCCGGCGATCGTTCATCTGCATAAGCCCTATGATTTCGTAATCGCGCCTCTAGCCCACGCCGTGGGAGCGAAGGTGGTCTACCACGGCCATGGCGAAGATTTTTACCCGAGCGACCGCTGGTTGGTGCGAGGTGTCGATGCAATACTATCTTGCTCCGGCTACAATGCCGAAACGCTCATACAACACTATGGCCGCGTTCCTACTGTCGTCTTCAATGGCTTCGATCCAGCCCATTTCGCCCCGCAGCCACCCAACCTGGCCCTACGTGCTCAATGGGCACGACCCGATGAACCGGTTGCCTTGTGGGTTGGGCGTTTACAGCCCTGGAAGGGCATCCAATACGCCATCGAAGCACTCGCCCTCGTACCACCCGAGCGTAAGCTCCAGCTCTTGATCGCCGGCGAGGGCACGTATCGCGCGAGCCTGGAAGCATTGATTCACCGGCTGCAACTCCAGGACCGTGTTCATTTGCTCGATGCGCTTCCACACCGCGAGGTGCGACGTTATTTTGCCATAGCAGACATGGTGTTGGGCACGAGCTTCGCCAGCGAGACCTTTGGCATGGTCTTGTGTGAAGCCTTAGCCTGTGCTCGACCGGTCATCTCCTCGGATTGGGCCGGCTTTCGTGAAGTTGTGCTCGACGGCGTCACCGGCTGGGTCGTGCCGCGCCAGCAGCCGGCGGCGCTCGCTGCGGCGATGCTGGTAGTGCTTGATCACCCTATAGAGGCTGCCAGGCGTGCAGAACAAGGTCGGGCACGGGTCAACCAACTCTTTACCTGGGCTGCGGTCACGGGGCGCGTTGAGGCCGTCTACGAGCGCTTGCTTGCGCGGCGTGATACCCAATCTGTGGTATAACAAAGGGCATGCAGAAATGGCGAAAGTCACTGCGCACCGTTGGCACCCAATCTACCACCACCAACGGTCACGCGGTCACGGCCCTGCCCGCCACACCGACTTCGCTGCGAATTGCGATTGTTGGTATGGGTGGTGTAACGGCTACCTTCCGCAACTGGCCGGAGCGGGTCATCGGGCGCGCTTTAGTACAGCGCGGCCATCGTGTTGTTAATATCGGCTACCATCAGCCTAATCAAGAAGCTTTGCGCGAACGGGCTACGGTGGTCGATGGGATTACGGTCCGCCGGGTGCCGGTCCGCCACTGGCCCAATCATGCCGTATATCATGCTCTCGATGAGCTCGGCCCCTTCGATGTCATTCACCTCTTCCATCCGCGCAATGTCCTGGCTTACGGCACCACACGCTGGGCCGAACGACATCACGTACCGACCGTTTATACCTGGCTTGGACCCTTCCATGATCGCTATTTGATCGACGACCGCGAGCGTCCCTACGAGGAGCAGCCTCGCTATGACCGGCTATTATGGAGCTTCGCTGAGGCGTTGCACTGGACCTTGCGAGATGGTCATCTACGCGACCACCTGCGCAACTACGCTCTGCATTATCCACTGCGCATGGCAAAAGCGCTGCTGCCGTGTTCCGAGCACGAAGCCAACGTCATGCGTTCGATGGGCCTTGAGCAAACCTCCACGGTCGTGCCACTATGGATCGATGTCGCGCACGTATCGGCTATGCCGGCGAGGGTATCGCCTGGACCTCATCCCACGATCTTGTTCATTGGTCAGCTAACGCCGCGCAAGGGCTATGACCTGTTGGTTCGCGCGTTGCCGGAGGTGCTCAAGTACCACCCCAAAACCACTGTACAGGTCGTCGCAGGCTTGAATGAGGCTGATCGGCTGGTGATGGAAGCGCTGGCCGCCGAGATGGGCGTGCGTGATCAAATCATCTTCCGCGGGCGAGTTGACGATGCAGAGCTGGTTAACCTACTGCGGGCGGCGGATGTGTATGTGACACCAACGCGCTATGAAGGCTTTGGTTTAACCCTGCTGGAGGCCATGGCCGCACCCTGTCCCATCGTCGCCAGTGCGATTCCGGTCGTTAACGAAATTGTCGAACACGGCGTGAGTGGCTGGCTGGTGGCTCCCAATGACGTCGCAGCGCTTGCTGAAGGCATTGTCCGTGTGTTAGGTGATGCTGGCCTACGGGCGCGTCTATGCCAAGGCGGACGTGCTGCCTTGAGTAGTCAGTTCGATGAGCAGGCGTTGATTTGCGAGATCGAGCGCGTTTATCGCCGGGTATCTGCTCGGCCACGCCGCTACACAGCCAAAATCTATGATCTGCCCGGCTAATTAAGGGAGTCATCGTGGCTGATGCCGACGTACGAGACCCGCAGCTGCCCCTTTGTTATATTGCCTATCCAACCAGCTTAACCTTGCAATCGGCCAATGCGATTCAAACCTGGACCACGTTGCGTGAGCTTCGCCGCTTGGCTCCGTCCACCCTCGCATTGATTCCACGCTCATGGCGTGCGCCATCCCACTTCACAGCGGTTGGAGCGCGCCATCTGCCCCGTCCCGCGATTGGGCGGTTATCACGCCTACACCGAACGACGCTATTGTACTACCTCGAACATTCGCTCTTCGCCTGGATGTGTTTAGGAGCACTGCTGCTTGAACGCCTGCGGGGCCGGCGGTATGGAGCGATCTATATCCGGCAAACGGTCTGTGCTGCTTGGTGGGCCGGCTGTTTAGGACGTCTATACGGCGCACCCGTGATCTATGAGGCGCATGACTGGGAGTCGCATAATCCATCGCGGGCCAAAGAGCGTTGGGCCGTCGGCTTGCTCCATCTCATGGATCGTGTTGCTCTAACCCGCAGTGCTGCTGTGGTCTCGCTGACTGAGCACTTTCTGCGCCAGCTCCGCGCCGATGGTTGGTTGCCACGTAATAGCGCCGTGATCCCCGATGCGTTTGATGCGTTGGTCTATCAGCCCGAGGATCGTGCTACCGCCCGCCACCATTTGGGCCTCGATCCAGACGTACTACTGGTTGTCTACGCCGGCATGACGTTTAGCTATCGCGGCCTGGACCGCCTGGTAGCGGCCTTTGCTGCAGCGGCATTACCTAACGCCCGTTTGATTTTCGTGGGCGGACGACCCACTGAGATCGAAGGCCTTCGTGCACAAGCTGAACAGCTCGGCCTATTGACACAGCTGCTACTGACCGGCCCGCAGCCGCAGACCGAGGTGGCCCACTACCTCGCTGCTGCCGATCTATTGGTCATCCCCGATACCGTCACCGATGTCACAGCCTCGCCGCTTAAGCTGTTTGAGTATATGGCGATGGGTCGCCCAATTATCACCGTTGATCTCCCCGCCCTCCGTGAGGTCATCAACGAACAAGCAGCGCGCTTCGTTCGGCGCGGTTCAATCACCGAGCTTGCTGCTGCCCTACGCGAGCTTGCCGCCGATCCCGATCATCGTGAAGCCATGGGACATGCCGCGCGACGACAGGCTCAAGCCTGGACCTACACCCGTCGGGCCGAGCGTATCTTGGCAGTCGCGGCCACGGTGGAGTTACCGTCTTGGCGTACTGGTATCGTCACGAAACAGGGGTGAGGACGGGACGGTCGAAATGGACGATGTGCTCTGACTTGCTGCTGGCTTGATCGGGACCGCAGTGGTCGTCGCAGTTGCTCCACTCCCGCTGCTGGCTGTCATGGCAGGAGTTGCGGGTGGCGTCGTGTAAACCTGTGCCGATGGGCTCGTTGTGCCGGGCCTGGGGGCCGGTGTGCCCGTTGCCCCGAGTGGTAGAGGAGTTACTGGTTGCTTTTGTGGAGCAGCTACCGGTCGGCGTAGCACGCCCATCAGCCGCACAAGCCCAACGATCAACGACGCGAACGCGAAGGCTACCGCAACGCCTAACAAGATCAGCCCCAAGCGCTCCACCAGGAGGCGTGTAAGTGGTGTGCGCTGAATCCATGACGTACCAACATCAGGAATGACCGTTCCGGGGTTTGTTGTGCTGGTCGTTGGTAGCGTGAACGGATCGTACCACAAATGCTGAATAAACAGCAGCGCAAAACCACACAGCAGGCCCATGTTGATGAAGCCCAGGACTCCACCACCCAGTCGCTGGGTTATTGCCATCTTCTCGGTCCGACGTGGCAGCAACACCCCGCTCCCATAGCCACAAAGCAGTGCGATACCGATCAGTAGGCCGAGCGTCAGCACTTTTTCGGTCGTTGAATGGCCTTTCGCGGCGGCAGCAACTCCGCCCAAACGCTGCGCCCAAGTCGCACCCCAGCCTTGCGCTAACAACGCGCCCAACAAGATACCTATCAGCGCTGTGCCTTCCCTGATTGCTCCACGCCGCAAACCGTTCAATGGTCCAAATATCAGTAAAATAGCAATTAAGATAGGTAAGGGTGCCACGGCCCACTCCTTTATGCTAGCATCGGCTCAACAGCTACAGCCATTCTAGCACACGCCTTGCTTCTTCATCGCATGATCTCCTCGTCTATAATACAGCCCTTACAGGGACACATGTATGCGACGGCTATCATTCAACACCAAGTGGCTTTATCCTGGCATGCACGTCAAGCGCTGGCTCTTGCTGCTGTTTATGGGTATGACACTGGGTGCCCTGGGGGTGGCTTTCGGACTACGTGATCTGTATGTACATGGCTATCGCTGGCCGCCTTCGATGTACTATCTCACGCTGCAAGTGTTGCCACGCGCCGTGCGTGCCATACTCGTGGGGACGGCCGGTCTTTTGTGTATCGTCGTCGCCATCCTGCGCTTGAATCGCTCATTACTTGGAGCGCTCTTACCGCCGAGGAGTGGTAATCAAGATCTAGCTGAGCTAGTGTATGCGCGCCGGTTACAGCAACGCGGTCCACAGGTGGTTGCCTTAGGCGGTGGCCATGGCTTGTCGACGCTGCTGAGCGGCCTTAAGGAACATACCGAGCAGATCGTGGCAATTGTGAATGTGGCCGATGATGGTGGCTCTTCGGGCCGCCTGCGGCGCGAGTTCGGCGTCCTGCCACCCGGTGATATTCGCCGCTGCCTAGCGGCGTTAGCAGCCTCGGATGAAGCGCTGATGGCCGAGTTGTTCGAGTATCGCTTCGATACCGGTGGTGGCTTGGAAGGCCACACCTTCGGCAATCTGTTCATCACCGCTTTAAATGAGATCACGGGCTCATTCGATCAGGCGCTTCAAGCCGCCTCCAAGGTCTTAGCCGTCCGTGGTCGGGTCCTACCACCTACCCTCGCGCCGGTCACCTTAGCCGCGGACCTCCAGGTCCCGGTCGGCAGCGCGGCGCAGGTTGTGGAAGGTGAATCGCATATTGCGAAAACCGGTTTACCGATCCATCGTGTCTTCTTGCGTCCTGCCAGCCCGCCGGCCTACCCCCCCGCCGTTACGGCCTTGCTCCAGGCCGACTTAATTGTGATCGGCCCCGGCAGCTTATATACTTCGCTGTTGCCGGTGCTGCTGGTCGAAGAGCTACGGCGGGCGATCATCGCTTCGCAGGCGCTCGTCGTGTATGTCTGCAACGTCGCCACGGAGCCCGGCGAGACCGATAATTTTGGTGTGCAAGCACACCTGCAAGCACTAATCGACCATGTTGGAGCAAGGGTGATCGATGTCGCACTGGCAAACAATAATCAGCAACCGGCCAACAACTTTGCCCCTGAGTGGCAAGGCCGTAGCACCATCGTTCCTTTCGATCTCGCTCATACCAATGGCACCTCACAGCCCAAAATGAGCGGTGTGCCGATTGTTGCTGCTGACCTGATCAATCCCGCTAATCCGCTCCGCCATGATCCCCATAAACTTGCTGACGAGCTTATGCGCTTGCTTCGAGCGCGCATGGAGAGCTGATTCTATGTCGACGTTTCCGCCGTATGCCTGCGGGTCTTTGGGTGTCGGGCTTTTCAGGATCGAAGCAATATGCTATCTTAAAGCCCGTGCTTGTACCAACAAGCCTGTAGGAGGAACAGTTCATGACGCGTGTAGCAATTAATGGCTTTGGACGGATTGGCCGCCAGGTCTTCAAAGCCCTCCAGGAACGTTATCCCGGCGAGATCGACGTCGTCGCGATCAACGACCTGACCGACACCCAAACTTTGGCACACCTGTTGCGCTACGACTCAACCTATGGTGCCTTCGACGGTGAGGTTGAGGCGACCGAGGATATGATCACGATCAATACCGATGATGGCCACATTGAGCTCAAAGTGTTGGCCGAGCGTGAGCCGGCTAAGCTTCCGTGGGCCGATCTTAAGGTCGATATCGTGATCGAATCGACGGGACGCTTTACCGATGCCAGCAAGGCGCGTGCGCATCTTGATGCCGGTGCCAAAAAGGTGATCATTTCCGCGCCGGCAAAGGGTGAAGATATTACGATCTGCTTGGGCGTTAACGAAGATCAATATGATCCCGCCAAGCATAACATTATCTCGAACGCGAGCTGCACCACCAACTGTCTCGCGCCGGTCGCGAAGGTACTGAACGACAAGTTCGGTATTGAGCGTGGCTTGATGACGACGGTCCACTCCTATACGATGGATCAGAATCTTCAGGACAACGTCCATAAAGATCTGCGCCGTGCGCGTGCTGCGGCAATGAACATTATCCCCACGACCACCGGTGCGGCACAAGCTGTTGCACTCGTTATTCCAGAACTCAAGGGCAAGTTTACCGGCTATTCACTCCGTGTGCCGACCCCGACGGTTTCGATCGTTGATTTCGTGGCCGAACTGACCAAGTCAGCGACGGTTGAGGAGATCAACGACGCCTTCCGCGAAGCCGCCGACGGTGAGATGGAAGATATCCTGGGCGTGAGCGATGAGCCGCTAGTTTCGTCGGACTATATTGGTACGACCTATAGCTCGGTTGTTGATAGTGCTCTGACGATGCAAATGGGTGGCAACCTCGTGAAGGTTGTCGCATGGTACGACAACGAATGGGGTTATTCCTGTCGTGTAGCTGACCTGACGGCGCTAGTTGGCGACGAGATGGGCAGCGCCAGCCAAGCGTAGTGGCACTCGAAGGCGTAGAAGGCGTAGAAGGCGGAGGCATGTTTGAGCATACCCCCGCCCCTTTGTGTGGTATGGTTTGTCCCAATCTGACGGTCGCAATCATCGCACGTGACGAAGAGGCCCTGATCGCCGCGGCCTTGGCGTCTGCTCGCCCGCTTACCGCTGAGTTACTGCTGGTGCTTGATCCCCGCACCACCGACCGTACTGCACTGATCGCCGCCGAGCATGGCGCGCGTGTTGATCAGCACATTTTTCGTTCATTTGGAGCTCAGCGCAATCATGCCTTAACCATCTGTCGTACCCCCTGGATATTATTCCTGGATGCCGACGAGCGTATCAGTCCTGAGCTACAAACAGAATTGGCGATGGCCCTGCAGCAATCCGGTAGCTATCACGGCTACTGGGTTCCGCGCCGTAATCGTTACTGGCACCACTGGTTGCGTGGCGGCGGCTGGTATCCTGACTACCAGTTGCGTTTGCTCCAGCGCGACCATGCCCACTATAGCCCTGATCGTCTGGTGCACGAGTTCGCCGAGTTGGATGGTGCGGTTGGCTACCTTCACGAACACTTGCTGCATTGGAACATCAACTCCTGGGCTGAGTTGCGCAGCAAGCAGCGCCACTACGCTTTGGCCGAGGCGCAAACGTTATACCGTGCGGGTGTGCGTGCCAGCCGGCGCAATCTCCTGTTGCAGCCTTTACGAGAGGTGAAGCGTCGTTTTTGGACGTGGCATGGCTATCGTGATCGTGGACTAGGGCTGTTTCTGGCACTCGTCATGGGCTATTACGAGTGGGTCAAGTATGTCCATCTTGCAGGCTTAGCGGAGGCTATGAGCGAGCGCCATGGCTGAGCTGGCCATCATCATCGTTAACTATAATGTGGGCGATCTCCTCCGTGCCTGCCTCCGTTCGCTGATCGTATCACTCACTGACGCGAGCCTGGCTGCCGAGATTATCGTGGTTGATAATGCTTCGACCGATCACAGCGTGAGCATGATTGAGGCCGAATTCCCCCAAGTAACCCTTCTCAAGAGCACGCGCAACGTGGGCTTTGCTGCGGGCAACAATCTAGCCTTACGACATTTGGGATTTGATCAACCTGACGTACTCACTCCAAATGCCGCACTCCTATTGAATCCTGACACCGTAGTCCAATCCACTGCAATTGCTGAACTGCTAGGTGTGCTTGAGCGCTGGTCGGAAGTGGTCGTTGTTGGACCACAGCTCCGCTATGGAGATGACTCACTGCAATCATCCCGCCGTCGCTTCCCGACCAGAGCAACACTGTTTTGGGAGTCGACGTTGCTCGAACAATGGTGGCCCCGCAATCCGTGGGCACACCGCTATCATCTAGACAACCTGCCTGCCGACCAACCCCAAACCGTAGATTGGCTGGTAGGTGCGGCCTTACTGGTGCGCGGGTCAGCGATCCAACGAGCAGGCTTGCTAGACGAGGGTTTCTTCATGTACTCGGAAGAGCTGGAGTGGCAACAGCGCATCCGGCGCACGACAGGTAGCGCCATCATGTACTGGCCCCAAGCCATCATCACACACTATGAGGGCAAGTCGAGCGAACAAAAGCTGGGGCAACGCTTGATCAACTTCAACCGCTCTAAGCTGCGCTACACACGACTACAGTTTGGACGGCGTAGCGCCTGGCTCCTTGCGCGGTTTCTCTGGCTGACCTTCAGCCTGCAATTGGGGAGCGAGGCCGCGAAATGGTTGCTGCGGCATAAGCGACCGTTACGAGCTGCGCGGATCAAGCAATACCTGCTGGTGCTACGGCAGCTGAATGATGCCGCATAGTGTCTTCACATTTCAAGCTCAGCTGAGCGCATTAAATTTGACTTTAACGCCCCTCCCTGCTATACTCCCATCCCAGGAATGCCCGTTGTAGGGACGGCCCTGCCACGCATTGGTTAAAACAGACCCATCTTGACACACGGCTACAAGCCGTGCTTGAAGTGGGGTCTGTATCATTTTTTGTGTTTGACAAGTTTTTTAGCCATCTGCAGCGGCTGCGGGTAGGCTTGGAGGACACATGCCGACGATTAATCAACTGGTACGCAAGCCCCGCAAGCCACAATTGGCTAAGACCAAGGCTCCGGCATTGCGCTTTACGCTCAATTCGCTCAAAGGGACGTTGAAGCGTAGCAAAGGTGCGCCGCAGAAGCGGGGTGTTTGTACGCTGGTAAAGACGATGACCCCTAAGAAGCCTAACTCGGCGTTGCGCAAGGTTGCACGCGTACGCCTGAGCAATGGCTTGGAGGTCACGGCCTATATTCCGGGCGAGGGCCACAATCTCCAGGAGCACTCAGTGGTACTGATCCGCGGCGGCCGTGTCAAAGATTTGCCTGGCGTCCGCTACCACATTGTCCGTGGTACGCTCGATACTCAGGGTGTCAACAAGCGTAAGCAAGGCCGCTCGAAGTACGGCACCAAAAAGAATGTGGTTGTTGCCGGCAAGAAGAAATAACTTAATTACCTGAGGAACGTATGCCACGACGTGGAAAATATACCAAGCGGGTGACGGCGCCCGATTATCGCTTCAACAGCCCACAAGTACAGCTGTTCATCAACAAAGTTATGATGAGCGGCAAGAAAGCGGCAGCCGAGAAGATTGTGTACGGCGCACTAGATAGTGCTGCGGAGCGCTTGGGCCGAACGCCAATCGAAGTTTTCGAGACCGCGCTGCGCAACGCTGCCCCGACGATCGAAGTCAAGCCGAAGCGCGTCGGCGGCGCGACCTACCAGGTACCGGTAGAAATCAAGGGTGACCGGCGCTTTGCGCTGGCGATGCGCTGGGTGATTGCTGCGGCGCGTGCTCGTACCGGCAAGCCGATGGTCGAAAAGCTCATGGCCGAACTCATCGATACGTTCAACAATACTGGTGCGACGATTCGCCGTCGCGAAGAAGTGCATCGCATGGCCGAGGCCAACCGAGCCTTCTCGCATTTCAGCAATCGCTAGTTTCCCGACACTACCGACGGGGCTTGGCTTGTTGCAAGCGAGGCCCCGTTGTGCGTGTCGAAAAGAAAACTACCCAGCGTTGTCAAACGTAAAATCTATAGAAGAGTTTTTTAGACTACGTTAGTTTCACAAGGAAGACGTTATGGCACGTCCAGCACCTCTTGATCTGTATCGTAATATTGGCATTATCGCCCATATCGATGCTGGTAAAACGACCACAACTGAACGTGTATTATATTACACGGGCAAGAGCTATAAAATCGGCGAAGTCCACGATGGCACGGCTACCATGGACTATATGCCGCAGGAACGCGAGCGCGGGATCACGATCACCGCTGCTGCGACGACGGCCGAATGGAAAGGCCATCGTATCAATATCATCGACACCCCCGGTCACGTTGACTTCACTGCTGAGGTTGAGCGCTCGCTGCGCGTCCTTGATGGCGGCGTGGTGGTCTTCGACGCTGTGGCAGGTGTTGAGCCACAATCCGAAACGGTGTGGCGTCAGGCGGACAAGTACCGGGTGCCGCGCATCTGCTTTATCAACAAGATGGACCGCATGGGTGCGAATTTTGAGCGTACCGTGCAAATGATTATAGATCGCTTGGGGGCCAAGCCGGTCCTGACTCAGTTGCCAATTGGCTCCGAAAACAATTTCCGTGGCGTCATCGATCTGATCCAGAACCAGGCCGTCATTTACCACGATGATCTGGGCAAGGATCAGGAACTGATCGACGTGCCCGCCGAAATGAAGGCTCAGGTCGATAAGGCTCGGGCCCAGATGGTGGAGACGATTGCAGAGAGCGACGACGAGTTGACATTGTTGTACCTTGAAGGCGAAGAGATCAGCATTGATGAGCTGAAGCGTGCCCTGCGTAAGGCGACGATTGCCAATCAGTTGGTCCCGATCCTATGTGGTTCAGCACTCAAGAACAAAGGCGTGCAGCGTATGTTGGACGCAGTCGTTGATTACCTGCCGTCGCCGCTCGACATCCCACCAGTTCAGGGCGTACGTCCGGGACAAGACCCCGAGGTTGAGGGCGTCGAAATGATTACGCGCGAGACGAGTGACCAGGCACCGTTTGCCGGCTTGATCTTTAAGATCGTGGCCGACGAATTCGTCGGTAAGCTTGCTTATCTGCGCGTTTACTCGGGTAAGGTTGAAGCTGGCTCCTACGTTCTGAATACGAGCAAGGGTACCAAGGAACGTATTGGGCGCCTGTTGCAGATGCACGCCAATCACCGCGAAGACATTAAAGAAGTGTATGCGGGTGACATTGCGGCGATCATCGGGCCGAAGCAGACCTTTACCGGTGACACAATCAGCGATACCGAAGATCCGGTCGTCCTAGAAAACATCAAGTTCCCGGAGCCGGTCATCTCGGTTGCAATCGAGCCGAAGACCAAGGCTGACCAGGACAAGATGGGCTTCGCACTAGCAAAATTGGCCGAAGAAGATCCGACCTTCCGGCTACGTACGGATCCGGAGACGGGCCAGACTATTATCTCGGGCATGGGCGAATTGCATCTGGAAGTTATCGTTGACCGCATGTTGCGCGAGTCGCGCGTCGATGCCAACGTTGGCAAGCCGCAGGTCGCGTATCGTGAAAGTATCACGCAGCAGAGCGACATCGATTCGAAGTTCGTCCGGCAGTCGGGTGGTAAAGGCCAGTATGGTCATGTTAAGGTCAGGTTCGAGCCGTCGGGCGAAGGTGCGGGCTTCGAGTTTGTTAATGCGGTGACCGGTGGCTCGATTCCGCGTGAGTATATTGCGCCGGTCGAGCAGGGCATCAAGGAAGCTATGGCAACCGGTGTCGTGGCGGGCTACCCTGTCGTAGATCTCAAAGCGACGCTGTACGACGGCTCGTTCCACGAAGTTGACTCGTCGGAAATGGCCTTCAAGATCGCAGCTTCCATGGCGCTCAAGGATGGTGTTCGCAAGGGCAAGCCCCAAATCTTGGAGCCGATCATGAAGGTCGAGGTTGTGATGCCCGAAGAGTACATGGGTACGGTACTGGGCGATTTGAATAGCCGGCGTGGGCTCATCGAGGGCATGGATGCCCGTGGCAATGCTCAGGTGATCAAGGCCTATGTGCCGCTGTCCAATATGTTCGGTTATGCGACCGATCTACGCTCGTCGACTCAGGGTCGCGCGAGCTACTCGATGGAATTCCATCACTACGCGCCGCTGCCAAACAGCATTGCTGAGGAAGTGATCGCGAAGAATCGGACCTCCTAGCTTCTGGCTAGAAGTGTACCGGGAGCAGCCATACGGCTGCTCCTTGTGCGTTAAAAGTGTCATTGCGCGACATCAGTGTCACTCATATAATGCACACCAGCAACGCTTTGCATCTAACGCTGGTATCGCCACTTAATGAAGATTTTATTCGCCCTTACATACTATCGCCCTCACGTCAGCGGCCTCACCATCTATGTCGAACGTTTAGCTGCTGCCCTTGCCCAACGCGGTCATAGTGTCACGGTGTTGACCTCGCGCTACCAAAAGGATCTACCGCGTCAACAGATGGTCGAAGGGGTGCGCGTGATCCGTATGCCCGTCGCTGCACGTGTCTCGAAAGGTGTTTTGATGCCGGGCTTTGGCGATGTAGCTCGTGCTTTGCTCCGTGAGCACGATGTCGTCAGTATCCACTTGCCGCAGCTAGATGCCGCTGGAATCGCAGTCTCGGCCAAGCTACTTGGGACGCCAGTCGTTCTGACCTATCACTGTGATCTCCAACTACCGCCGGGCCTGTTCAATCGGGTCGTAGATCGCGTCGTGTACGTGGCAAACTATGTTGCCGCGACACTGGCTAACCGGATCGTGGTATATACCAAGGATTATGCTTCCCATTCGTCGCTCTTGCGCGACTTCCAAGAGAAATGGGCTCCGATCTTGCCACCGGTCGTATTACCACCTGCTGCCGCGGGTGCTACAGAAGCGTTCGCCGAACAATGGGATCTAGCGCATCATCGTCCCACAATTGGCTTCGTGGCACGACTGGCGACCGAAAAAGGTGCTGAAGTCATGCTCCATGCGCTACCGCGCATCAAGGAACACTTTCCCTATGTGCGAGTGCTGTATGCTGGACAGCATCAACTGGTACTGGGCGAAGAAGCTTATGCTGCCCGGCTGGCGCCATTATTTGAGCAATATCGTGAGCATTGGCAGTTCGTCGGTATCCTCAAGCCTCATGAGTTAGCAGCCTTTTATCCAAATTGTGATGTCGTCGTGGTACCCAGCTTGAACTCGACCGAGTCATTTGGACTGGTACAAGTTGAGGCAATGTTGCAAGGTACGCCGAGCGTTGCCAGTGATCTGCCCGGGGTCCGGCAGCCGGTACGGATGAGTGGTATGGGCCGGATCGCACCGGTTGGTGATAGCGTGGGGTTAGCCGACGCCATACTCGAAGTACTCCATAACCACCCGCACTATGTGCGACCACATGCCGAGATCGACGCTATTTTTAGTCTTGATCGTACCGTTACAGCTTATGAGTCCTTATTTCGAGAGGAACAGCAGAAAGCTCAATGTCACTTCAAACATTAAAAGCTCCGCCCCCCGATTTTCTCCGCCACCATCTCCGGACGTTACCCATCCACCGGACGCTTGTACGCTCGGTTGAAGCACGCCTTTTTTGGGAGTTGGATGAAGAGTTGGTTGAGCCGATCCTGGATGTTGGTTGTGGTGACGGCACCTTCGCACAGATCGCTTTTCCGACCCATCATGGCCAGATCGTCGGCATCGATCCGCGCCCGGCTGACGTTCGCGAAGCCCATGAACGGGGAGCCTATGGCGTGGTCCTGGTTGCAGACGGCGCTTATATTCCCTGCAGGGATGCGTCGTTTCCGACCGTGATCAGCAATTGCGTGCTGGAGCATGTGGAGCCGCTTGATGAAACCCTGCGTGAAGTTGCGCGGGTCCTTAAGCCGGGCGGCCGGTTCATTACCGGTGTCGTCAGCCACCGCTTCGCCGAACTGCTGCTTGGAACGCGGCTCTTCGGTCCGCGCTATGGACGCTGGTTCAACAAGATTTCGGTGCATCATAATACCTTCAGCCCCGAAGGTTGGACGTCCCGCTTTGCCGCTGCTGGACTAGAGGTTGAGTCCTGGCATTACTATGTCTCGCCCGGTGCGGTTAAGCTTTTCGATCTAAGCCATTATTATGGCGCACCATCGTTGCTTACGCGCAAGCTGTTGGGCCGCTGGCTGCTTGTTCCCGCGCTCTCCCCCAACCGGCTATGGGAGCCCGCCCTGCGCAAAATTTATCTCGCGCCATCACCTAGCGAAGGGCCGTATATCTTTTTCAAATGTCGCAAACTAGGTCAATCGGTCCCAGGCTAATCTACGCTTGCCGCTCCTTATCTAGCGGCTGCATGGTCTGTTATAATCTTCCCGTGTTTTCGCACAATCTGTATGCCGCTGCCTAACGACCCGCAAGTTTCAAAGGGCGAGCTCCACATCCCCCTCGATGACGACTTTGACCTGCCCGCTTCTTCCGTAGGCGGTAGTGTGAACCGCTACGAGGCTGCTAGTGAGTTCATGCCACGCTCCATCTGGACCGAGCGCATCCTCGCTATGCGCTCTGAAGTTGAACGCACCGTACCTATATTGGGCAAGTGGTGGCTCGGTAGCCTCGCCATAATCAGTACGATAGCTGCCCTCGCGCTACGCCTGGTTGCACTGGATCGTCTGCCCGGCGAAATGTACGGTGACATTGCTATCGTGTATGAATATGTGGCTGCTATCCGAGCCCGGCAGTGGCCGACCTACTTCGTTTTGAGTGCCGGGCCGCTGTATCATTATCTCATCACCCCGCTCGTCTCCTTAGCAGGCTTTGATTTCCTGGGCTTGAAAGTCGCCTCAGTCACCGTAAGTCTAGCGGTGCTCGCTGGCCTCTTTGCTCTGGGGCGGGAACTCGTTGATCCTGAACTGGGGTTGCTGGCTGTCTTCGTGGGCGGTGTCTCCTCGTGGCTGCTCATTTTCAGCCGCCTAGGAAACTCGCAAATCCTGGTACCGGTACTAACCGCCGCCGCTTTATACTTCTGTGCGCGGGTGGTACGCCGTGGCTCCATGCGGGACGCACTGCTGTGCGGAGCCATCTCAACGCTCGGTTTGTACGTTTATCCGCAGAGTTTTTTGCTCGCGCCGGTCATCTTTGTGATCCTCCTCTGGTTTTATTTCACCCGCCAAGGCGTTAGCCGGGGTCACCTGATAGCCTTTGTGAGTATCAGTGCTCTGTGTGCTTTGCTCTTCGTGCGCATCGTGATACGTGATCCCCACACCTTTTTCCACGGCTATATCGGCAGCAAACTAGCGCCAGAAACAGGTATTGCAGCGACCTTCCTAGCGAATACGCTGCATAGCATGTTGGCACTACATGTCCACGGCGATAGTAATTTTCGCTCCAACCCTGCGTCGCTACCGGAACTCGATCCGCTCAGCGGGCTGCTATTCTTGCTCGGTCTGGCATTCTGGCTGCGACCGGAGCGTAGGCACTTGAGTCCGCTGCTCCTCATCCCGTTGCTCTTGCTCCAATTGCCGTCAATTCTAGTGCTGGGGTTCCCACAAGAAGTGCCATCGGCTAGCCGTATGCTGGCTATTGCACCGCTTGCGTATCTCCTGGTTGCGAGTGGAATATGGTGGCCACTCCACGCTCTCCGTCGCTATCTGTGGCAAACCCACGTGGCAGCCCTCGTTGTGCTCCTGATAATCCTCGTGCTGAACAGCTACCGCTACTTCACAGTGTATGCTGATGGCTTACCCGATCACAATACGCCGTTTGGCCGGCTCATCGCGGACTACCTGGATGGCTTGCCGGCGAATACGCACGCGTTCATCGTTGACTGTTGCTGGGGCCAAGCCGGCCAACCTGAGCCGAAGGGCATTCAATACGGCGGTCAGACTGTTGTGTCGCACGGTTTGGTTGAACTCCACTCTCTGGATCTGACATGCCCACGCTTGCAAAGCCTGCCACAGCCAAGTGTGCTGATCTGGGAACCTGATGTAGCACTCCCGGCGTTTGCCCTTGGTGTGTGCCCGGGACTGCTACGACCGGAGACGCACATGAGCGCAGAAGGGTTGCCTGTCTTCCGTTCTAGTGCAGCGTCTAGCCCATAAGTGAGCACGGGCTAGGAGCTGCTACCCTGGCTTCAAAAGTTCATCAGCCTGTTATAATTGGCTCCTATTGCCTTATGCGAGGAACCGGCGTTGATATATCGCACAGCCACGCGCCGAGGTGTGCGGCCAATCTGGCTTACATACCTACGAACCGCCCTTGTTCTGCTCGCTCTGATCTTGGTAGGTCTGTATTTCCGAACCTTAAACCTCCGGGACTGGGATAATCGCCAATCACTGCATCCCGATGAGCGTTTCATCCAATATACCGTCGATAGTCTGCGTGTGCCGCATTCCTGGCATGATTACTTTAATAGTGATTGTGTGCCTCCGGTTCCGGCTAATGCGCCACCGGGAACGTTGCCGGGGACGATCCTTAATCCCCGTGATCCAATGCAACCGACCGACAAGCAAGAGCCAAGCCTTGCCAGCGGCTGCTCAACCCTGAATCCGCGTAACTACAATAACTCGCGTACATTCGTTTACGGTACCTTGCCGACCACCCTCGTGCGTGTCATTGCGGAAGCTACCAATCAGACCGATCCTGGTCAACTGGTGGTCGTTGGGCGTATTCTTTCGACGCTGGCCGACCTGCTGACTGTGCTGATTATGTTTGCCCTGGGACGCCGCTTATATGGTCGCAACGTCGGGCTACTTGCGGCGGGCTTGTACGCCTGTGCTGTGATGCCGATCCAGCAATCACACTTTTTCACCACCGATAATTTTGGCACGACCTTTGTTACCCTAGCCCTGCTCTTTGCTGTACGCATGGCCCAAACTGCGCGTTGGCGGGATGCTACCCTGCTTGGCATGTTCCTCGGCTGCTCCATTGCGTGCAAAGTGAATCTGGCGGCGCTGGCTGTAGTCGCGGTCGGTGCAGCACTGGTCATCGCGCTGGGCGCGAGCAGGCGACGAACAAGGCGCTCTGGTGCGCGGATCTACGCCCTTGAGCCTCTTGTTGAGCGGCGGACCCAACGAGCACCGTTGCGAGCCGCACTTCTGCTGGTGCTCGTCGGCATATGTACATGTGCGGTTTTCAGGGTAGCGCAGCCCGATGCCTTCATGGGACCGCAGCTCTGGAATATTAAGCCTGAGCCACGCTTCGTCGATAACATCAAGCAAATCCGCGATTTCGTTGACGGCACCGTCGATTGGCCGCCCTCGCATCAATGGGCTAACCGCACGCCGTTCCTCTTCGCCTGGCAAAACATGGTGCAGTGGGGCATGGGTGTGCCGTTGGGCTTAGCAGCGTGGCTCGGCTGGATGGCCGCCGGCTGGCTGATCTTGCGCAAGCACGCTTGGCAGCACCTGGTGCCTTGGAGCTGGGTGGCGCTTTACTGGCTATGGCAAGGTGGCGGCTTTAACCCCACGATGCGCTATTTTCTTCCGATCTATCCACCACTCGTTTTGTTTGCTGCCTGGGGCGCGCAGCAATTGCGCCAGTATAGTCTGCGACGTTGGAATACGCAGCAATTTAGAGGCGCGGCACTTCGCCGTTCCCTGGCATGGACGCCTGCGCTGCTGCTCCTGTTGACCTTCGGCTGGGCCTGGGCATTCACGCGTATTTATACACGGCCCCATACCCGCGTGGCTGCAACGGCTTGGATCAATGCGAACGTGCCGGTGGGTGCAACGGTGACCGACGAGCAATGGGATGATAGCGTTTCAGGTGGCACGGTGGCGCTACCAATCGAGACGCATCCTTACTATGAGGACGAGCCATCTAAATATGTAGGCAAAACCGATGGGCAGAACCCTGAGGACGGTCTCATCACGCAGTTGGGCAAAGCCGATTATGTAGCTCTGTCTTCGGCACGTGTGTATGGCTCGGTCGTGCGTCTGCCACAACGTTTTCCGGTCACGATTCGCTACTATCAAGCGTTATTCGATGGTTCGCTTGGCTTCGACCAAGTCGCGGATTTCACATCGTTTCCGACGATCTTTGGTATTCCGATCAACGACACAAATTCGGATGAAGCCTTCACGGTCTATGATCACCCGCGCGTGCTGATCTTCAAGCGCACCGATCGTTTCAATCCCGATGCTGCTCAGCATCTGCTCTTCGATAAGGTCGTTTGGAGTGAGATCTACCGCACCAGCGCCAAGCAAACAAACGCCGCGCCGACGATGTTGCGCTTGACGGTGCAGGCCTGGCAAACGCTCACCACTCAAGCAACGACTCTCGCTGTTGATGGACCTACTGGTCTGGTCGCGTTGCTGCTCTGGCTGCTGGCGCTGGAGGTGCTGGGCCTCGCAGCTTTTGCAACCCTGTGGCACTTCGGCGTACCCCTACGCGAGCGTGGGCTCGGGCTGAGCCGGCTGCTTGGCTTGGTGGTGCTCGCGGTGCCGCCGGGTGTGTTGGCCACACACGTCCCAGTTGGGCGTACCACCTGGGCGGCCTGGTATGGGTTGCTGGTCGCCTTCGGGTTGCGCTTAGGCTTCTTTCATCGGCGTGCGATTGGAGCGTGGCTGCGCGAACACCGTCGTCACGTCTTGTTCAGCCAGGGGGTGTACGGTGCGGGACTACTTGTCGGCATCGTACTACGCCTGGCCCACCCGTCATTCGTGACCGCAGACGAGCAGTTGCGGCTGGCCCAGTGGACGGTGCTGTTGCGGAGCAACACACTACCGCCGCCCGATCCATTATTTGCCGGTGGCCAGCTAACGGTGCCCTATGGGGCTCTGCTCCCTATTGCCGCGCTTGCCAAGCTCGTTGGGCTACCTCCGGCCATAGCACTCAATTTTGCCCTGGCAACGCTGCTTGGGCTGCTCGCGCTCGCGCTGTGGGCCGTTCTCGCCCGGCCCATCCCTGCCGCTCAACAGCGGGTCCAGCGACCGTTGGCGGAAGAGCCGCAGGTGGCTGTGCCACGCCTGGTAGTCACGAGTGATGATGATTTGTCCAACTTTGATAGTGGCCCCGCGTGGCGACCTGATCTTGCACCATCGCGCCGGAGGCCGCTTGGCTACGGGATAGCCGTGCTCGTGGCGGTCATGCTGGTAATCATGCCCGGTCTATTCTGGGGTGCTGCCCACACCTGGAGTGTACTGGGTGCGGTACTGGCTGCCGATGGCGCGACCTTGGGCGGTCTGCTCCTGTTGGCAGGAGCGTTGGCGCTGGGGAGGGCTTGGCTGCGGCGTTTCGAGCACGCGGGCTGGCGGCGTAGTCTTGGTCTGGCACTGCTCCTAATGCTGACACTGACCCTGTTAGCTGGTCAAAGCACTGCAGTTTTTGCCGTCGTGGGGCTGCTGCTCACAGCCAATACCTTGCTGCTACGGCGTGACCGCCTCAACGCCTTCGTCGTACAAGTAAGTATCCTGCTCGTCGCGGTGGGGCTAGCTCATGGCTGGAGCCAAAGCATTGCGCCGGGTCCTACAGTGCCAATTGCACTCGCACCGGCGGCACTACCGCTGGCACTCGTGTTACCACTTGTGTTCGCCTTGGCCTACCTGCTACGGTCTGCTGCGCGCTTCGTCGAACCATGGCTGTTGGGCGTGGTGGGTGGCCTCGTCACGGTATGGGGTCTAGCTGGCTGGTACGTCGAGCACCGGCTTACCGATCCAGCACTGGCGGCCAGTTCACGGGCTGCTATCCTCTTTAACTCGCCGCTGATCTTCCTGCCGGCGGCGATCGCGCTGATCTGGCTGCTGCTGGCAACCATGTGGCCCGACCGGGAGCGGCCCTATGGCCACCGAGGTAGCAGTCGCACGCTTCTGTTGCTGCTCGGCGCGCTTGGGTTGGTGACGTTGGCTCATCAGGTGATGCAGGGGAAAGCGAGCGGAAGTCCCGCGCTCTTGCTGAACAGCGCCGCTGTCTTGCTGGCAATCGTGGGTGGTCAATATCTGTGGCTGCTGGCCCGTACACGACGTAGCGTCGCTGGTCCGCTGCTTTTTGGCAGCGCCCTCGCTGCCGCTCTGCTTGTGGTCTTGACGCCTGTACGCACGCCTGAGCTTGCGCAAGAGCCTGCGGCCTGGCACTTTGCGAACACGCCTGGCACCGCCATGTCGCATCTGATCGCTAAGCTGGCCGCAAATGAGCGCGGCTTGCCCCTCGTGGTAGCCGCTGACTCACCTACCACCTTACCACAAACCGTGATTGAGGGCGGCTACCCGACCTTGCTGGCCGCTCGTGAGCATGAAGCTCAGCTGCGTAGCTATCTGAGTCCCTCGCTCGATCAGGTGATGGATGGTCGTGACCATGCCTTGGCGGCGATTTATGGCATCGACCCTGCACAAGCCCAGCGCGTCTTGGCCACCTATCATGTTGACTATGTGGTGCTGGGTGAAGCGGAGCGCCAGCGCTGGGGTGCGCAGGCCGGCCAGGCGCTCACAAGTCTCGTCAGCAGCCATGTGCTAACGTCCACGTTTACTGAAGGTGCCACCACCCTCTACCACGCTGCACCTCAAACCGAGGCACCGCCCTTCGTAGCCGTAACACCGCAGCTGGATGTGCCAGGTACCAAGGGTATGTTGAACCCACCGCTTGCTGCGCAGCCCCAGGTTGGCGATCTTATCCGCAGTCCATTCGGCCAACGCTGGCCCATCCTGGCTGCCTGGTGGGAGGCACTGTTCCGGGTCGATGACTGGGCCTGGAACAGCTTAGCAAACAGTGTGCAACCTGTGGCTGTCGCTTTGTGGCTGTTAATGATCGAGTTGCTGGGCTTGCTGGTGTGGCCCCTCACGCGCCGCATCTTTGGCGGCTGGTATGCCGCTGGCTGGGCCTGGACGAAGCTGATCGGCCTACTCCTCTGGGGCTACGTGGTATGGCTGATCTTGAGCTTCCACCTGCTGGTCTATAACTGGATGGCATTGGTCGTTGGCCTCGTGATCGTGGCGACGCTTGTGGTCCTGGTTGCTGGCTGGCGGCCCCGTACCCGGAGCCAGACTCTGCGCCAGATATGGAGTACCGGCTTACAACAGCACGGTCGCGAGATTTTACGTAGCGAAGCGTTATTCATCGTGGCCTACCTAGTTTGGATCGGGATCCGGGCGCTCAATCCCGATCTCTGGCATCCCATCCTGGGTGGTGAGAAGCCCTTCGAGTTTGGCTTTCTGAATGCTATTTTGCGCTCACCGTATATGCCGCCTGCGGATCCCTTCTTTAGCGGCGGTGCGATCAACTACTACTACTATGGTTTGTTCTTGGTCTCGCTGCCAATCAAAGCGACTGGTATTGCGCCGTCCATCGCCTTTAACCTAGCCGTCGCGTTGCTGTTTGCGCTGGTTGCCGCCGGAGCAGCGGCTGTTGTGCATGAGCTAACTGGGCGCTGGCGTTATGGTCTACTTGGGACGTTGTTTGTGACGATCCTGGGGCCGGTCGGCAGTGTGATCCCCATCGGTTCATCCAAAGGATTGACCTTTTTATTGGATGCGCTCAAGCCCGGCCTTGCGGGCTTTGCTGGTCGTATCGGTGACTGGTTTTGGGGACCGAGCCGGATTATTGATACCAATGCTTCACATACCATCAACGAATTCCCGTTCTTCTCATACCTGTTTGCCGATCTCCATCCCCATATGATCGTGCTGCCATATACCATTCTAGCGGTGGCACTCACGCTGGAAGTTGCCCGCCGTGCCGGGATGTATGGCCAGCAGCATGTCCAACGCCGCCTCGCCCTCCCCTTAGTGCTGGGCGCGTTGCTCATTGGTACCCTGGCGGCGGCAAATTCGTGGGATGCGCCAACCTATGCGCTGGTACTCGGAGGCGCGTTGGTCGGTGGCGTGTGGCGCGTGGGTCGCCTACGCCGACAGCCATGGTCGCTCCTTTGGGCACGTCTTGGTATTGCGGTGTCTCAAGCGACCGCTGTGCTCCTCGGCGGATTGGTGTTGTTTAGTCCCTTCTTTCTCCAGTATCAGGCCATGGTCGGCGGCATCGGTCATGTTCAGGTCTCCGACACCATCGCACAATTCCTGGCAGTCTTCGGCTTGTCGAGCTTCGCCGGAATCTCCTTCTTGGTGCTGGTGAGCAGTGCGGTCCTGCGGCGCGTGCGGGTACGCTATCGCCGCTTTGCCGGTCCGGCTGCGGCCGTCGTGTCGGTCCTCATTGGGGCGCTTCTGCTGAGTGCAGCGACCTTCCCCGGCGCGCAAGCCCCAATCAACTGGGGCT